>CAZVEO010000050.1:0-17990 GCA_964626385.1 uncultured Bacteroidaceae bacterium | reverse complement strand
AAACGCTGAAAATCAAGAAAAATGCCCGATTTTGACCCTTCGAAAAAGGTTAAGTAGTTGATAATCAATAGTAGCACCCTTATTTTTTACTTTTAAATGGGTATTTACGCGATTTTCCATATTAATTTTTATATATAATAAAATTAAACTACCTTTGCAATGTAAATTATAGTTTATATGGCATTATACACGGACAATCAACTCAGTGGTTCTAAAATAGCAAAAAACACCATTATACTTTATGGTCGTATGTTTTTGCTTTTGTTGATAGGACTTTATACGAGCAGAGTTATATTAAAAGTTTTAGGTGAAGATGATTTTGGAATCTATAATGTTGTAGCCGGTGTAGTGTCTATGTTTACCATATTGACACAGAGCCTCTCCACTGCAATAAGTAGGTTTCTTACTTTTGAAATAGGCAGAAACAACGAAGAAAAATTAAAAAATATTTTTTCTACTGCTCTTTGTGTACAAATGGCTTTGGTTGTTTGTGTTTTGATAATTGCTGAACCTATTGCCGTATGGTTTCTTAACAATCACTTGCATATACCCGAAGAAAGAATGTCGGCTGCCAATTGGGTATTACAATGCGTTATGGGAATATTCGCCATAAATCTTTTATCTGTGCCTTTTAACGCTGCAATAATAGCACGCGAAAGAATGAAAACCTTTGCCTATGTTTCTTTATTGGAAGGAGGTTTGAAACTTGCCATTGCGTTTTTGCTTGTTTTTTCCTCTTTTGACAAACTTAAAACATATGCTGTGCTTATGCTTTGTGTAGATTTTGGAGTAAAGATGATGTATGTAATTTATTGCAAAAAGAATTTTGTAGAATGCAAAAAGTTTTCATTGAAATACACACCCTCTTTACTAAAAGATATAGGAAGTTTTGCGGGATGGAATTTTATAGGCAATGGTGTCTGGGTACTTAATACTCAGGGAATAAACATTTTGACTAATATGTTTTTCAATGTTAAGGTAAATACAGCACGAGGTATAGCCGTACAGGTAAACAACGCCGTACAACAGTTTGTAAACAATTTTACCACAGCTCTCAACCCCCAAATAACGAAGTCGTACGCTATGGGAGAATATTCTTATATGCGAACCTTGATGTACAAAGGTTCAAAATATTCTTATTTTCTTATGTTTATATTTGCTCTGCCTTTATGTTTGGAAACCGAGCAAATTTTGGATATTTGGTTGCATAAAGTGCCGGAATATGCAGTTATTTTTGTGAGGCTTACTTTTGTTGGAGCAATATGTACTGTTATTTCGGATAGTGTTGTAAGAGTTATGTATGCAACGGGCAAAATAAAGAGATATCAAATAGTAGTTGGTTTGATAGGCTTGTTGGATTTTCCTTTAACTTATTTGGTTTTTAAAATAGGATGTCCTCCTTGGGGAGCATACATTATTTATATATTTATTTATTTCATTCTTATCTTTGTAAGATTAGTTTTGGTAGATAAACTCGTAGCCATTTATCCAAAAGAATACATAAAACAGGTTCTATTGAAAATACTTTGTATTTCTATTTTGTCTGCTGTTTTGCCTTTTATGGCAAGATATTTTATGCCACAATCTTTTTTAAGATTGGTTGTTGTTATAGTTTTGAGTCTTGTTTCTACTATTGTTTTTATCTATCTTTTGGGCTTGGATAAGTCAGAAAAAGAGTTCTTTTATAAA
This sequence comes from uncultured Bacteroidaceae bacterium, assembly GCA_964626385.1. Taxonomy (GTDB): domain Bacteria; phylum Bacteroidota; class Bacteroidia; order Bacteroidales; family P3; genus Scybalousia_A. Next base: position 16,301 of record CAZVEO010000050.1, on the reverse strand, counting down.
AAAATCAAATCTCTATTACATAAATAATTTATTATTTTAAACTCTTAATAATTAAATCTTTGCAATGATATAACAAATGAAGATGAATATTTTTTTTTAATAAAATTTGGCAGTTAAAAAAAATACACTACCTTTGCAAACAGAAATAAGGGATTGTCCTATGGTGTAATGGTAACACAACTGATTTTGGTTCAGTCATTCATAGTTCGAATCTATGTAGGACAACTTTTTTAGTAAGTTTAATGTAATATTTATGGTCGGCGAAAGTGATTTTTGTCGGCTTTTTTCTTTCGTAAAGAAAACCGTTCATTAGTCTTTATTTTGTTATATATACTATAAAATAATATGTGGCTGTAAGATATTTTGTAAGGTCAGTGACTGTAACTTATAATAATCTATGTTAACTTGATTAAAGTTATTTAAAATTTTATTAGTAATTTTGCAGTCGGTAAAGTATATGTCGTAACAATGAAAAAACAAATACCTAATATTATAACTCTTTTAAATTTTTTGTGTGGAGTTTTGTCCGTTGTTGCTCTGTTGTTATGGAAAGAGCCTGTTTGGGCTTCTTGTTTTATAATATGTGGGGCTGTTTTTGATTTTTTTGACGGAATGATAGCACGAGCCTTAAAAGTAAGCGGAGCAATAGGAAAAGAGTTGGACTCTTTGGCTGATGTGGTTTCTTTTGGCGTGGCTCCCTCTTTGATAGCAGTAAATTTATTGTTAGAAAATCAAAACAATTATGAATTTCTGTGTTTTGGCAATGGCTTTTTGTGTTATTTACCTTTGTTTATGGCAATAATGTCTTGCTATCGTTTGGCAAAATTTAATATAGATACAAGACAAACTCTTTCTTTTATAGGTTTGCCGACCCCTGCCAACGCTTTGATTTGGCTTACTATTCCTATTATCAATTATTTACAAACTAACGCTATTACTCTTTGGGGAATTAATTCTTTGAGTTTTAATACTCACTTATACAACATAATGAACAATCCTTATTTTATAATAATATTGTCCATAGTTTTGGGAGTGTTGCTTGTTAGTGAAATACCTTTGTTTGCTTTGAAATTCAAAAACTTATCTTGGCAAGATAACAAAATAAAATTTATTTTTCTTTCTTTCTCCATAGTGTTTATTATATTGTTTAATTTCTATGCTATTCCTTTTATTATTTTGTTTTACATACTTTTATCTTTGATAAATAATCTTTTTTTTTGAGAAACAAAATCATTAAAATATTTTCAAAAATATGAATGTTGCTGCATTGGTTTCGGGAGGTGTTGATTCCTCTGTTGTGGTATATAAGTTGAAAGAGCAAGGTATAACTCCCACTATATTTTATATAATGATAGGTATGGACGACTCTGAGTGTCCAAAAGAGGAGGACGTGGAAATAACTTCCTATATTGCAAAAAAATACGGTTGCAAAATGGAGGTTGTTAATTTGCAAAAAGAATATTTTGACACGGTTGTAAACTATACAATAGAAACTGTAAAGAAAGGTTTTACTCCTAATCCGGACGTTATGTGCAACAAGATGATAAAATTTGGTGCTTTTAATGATAAATGGGGTAAGGATTTTGACTTGATAGCCACAGGACACTACTGCACAACCACCGAAATAGACAGTTTGAAATACCTTTCCACAGCAAAAGATAAACTCAAAGACCAAACGGATTTTTTAGCACAAATATCTTATTCTCAATTAGAAAAAATAATTTTTCCTATTGGCAATATGACAAAGAGCGAAGTCAGAGCAATAGCAGAAAAAGAGAAAATGCCTTCGGCTTTTAGGAAAGATTCTCAAGGTATTTGTTTTCTCGGTAAGATAAATTATAATGATTTTATCAAAAGATATTTAGGAGAAAAAGATGGTGAAATAATAGAGTTGGAAACGGGCAAAGTTCTTGGCAAACATAAAGGTTTTTGGTTTCATACCATAGGACAGAGAAAAGGCTTAGGGCTTAGCGGAGGACCTTGGTTCGTTGTCAAAAAAGATATACCGAATAATGTTCTCTATGTTTCTCAAGGTTATGACCCTATTACTCAATATGGTATGGAAATGAATTTGGGAGACTTTCACTTTATAACCAAAGATGTTTGGGGAGAATTTGATAAGGAAAAAGAAATAACTTTAAAAATAAGACACACTCCCGATTTTACAAAAGGTTGGATAACAAAAGAGAATGATATTTACCACGTACGTTTTGAAAACAAATTGCAAGGTGTGGCACAAGGACAATTTGGAGTAATTTATGACAAATATGCCAAAATATGTTATGGTAGCGGTATAATAATCTAATAGGTTATTATGGGTTGTTTAAAGTTTGCATAAGTTTAAATAAGGGCAAAGCCACTAAAAAATACTTTTAGTGGCTTTGCCCTTATAAAACAGGCTATGCCTGTGGCTATGCCTTTATAGAACAGCCTCTGGCTGTTTATTGAATTTTATTTTTAATTTTTCTATCATATCAGCCGTCATCTTAGGCAAATCGTATTCTGGTTTAAAGCCCCATTCTTCTCTTGCGCAAGTGTCGTCCATCCAATTTGGCCAAGAATCTGCTATTGATTGTTTTATGGGCTCTACTTCGTAAGTCATTTTGAAATCAGGGTAATGTTTTTTTACCTCAGCATATATTTCTTCTGGGTCAAAGTGCATTGCTGTAACATTGAAAGAGTTTCTGTGTTTAAGTTTTGAAGCATCGGCTTCCATAATGTTTATAGCAGCATTAAGAGCATCGGGCATATACATCATATCCAAAAGAGTTCCTTTTTTCAATGGGCAAACAAAATCCTCGCCCTTTACAGCGGCATAATAAATATCTACAGCATAATCAGTCGTACCACCACCTGGAGGAGTAACGTATGATATTAAGCCTGGAAATCTTACGCTACGGGTATCAACACCAAAACGTTTAAAATAATAATCGCCCAACAATTCTCCTGTTACCTTGGTTACTCCATATATGGTTTGAGGTCTTTGTATCGTGTCTTGAGGTGTTCCGTCCAAAGGAGTATTTTGTCCAAAAGCTCCTATGGAAGAAGGAGTAAATAGAGCACATTTTTTTTCTCTTGATACTTCCAAACAATTGATTAAAGCCCCTATACCCACATTCCAACCAAGCATAGGATTTTTTTCTGCTGTGGCTGATAAGATAGCAACCAAATTATAAATAGTATCAATATTGTGTTTTTCTACAATTTCGGCTATTTGTTTTGCATCGCAAGCGTCTACTTTGCCTGTTGGACCTGTTTCTTGTATGGCTTGAGTTAATCTTTCTGGGTTTAAATCAGTGGCAACCACATTTGCCCCACCATATACTTCACGCAATCTCATTGTAAGTTCAGAACCTATCTGTCCTCCGGAACCTAAGACTAATATTTTTTTCATATTTTCAAATTGAATATTTGTGTATTAAACAATACGTTATCTTTACTCTAATTTTTTTGCAAAAATACAACTATTTGTAAAAATCATTTATCTTTATCAAAAAAATCTATTTGAAAAATAGTTCAATTTTTTACTCAAAGCAAAGAAAATTAAATAACTTTGCAAAAAATAATTTTTTGGCATTATGATAGGAATAGATAAAATACAAACAATAAAAACAGATATGTCTGTTGTGGTTGTTTGCAATAGTGAGAACATTAATTCTTTAAGAGAAGGAGTACTTTCCAAACAACAATTGGAATACATTAGAGCCGAGTTTGAAAACAAGGGAATAAAAGAGTTTTCTTTTAATGATTTGGAACGATATATTTTTGTAAGTATAGTAGCGCAGGAGGGTATAGACTACAAAGACAAGGAAAAATATAGACGTTTAGGTGCAAGAATATTGCAATTGTGCGACAAGAAATATATCAAGGAACTTCAATTGGTTACCCCTATAGACAAAGAAATGATATTGGGTTTTGTGGAAGGAATGTTGTTAGCAAGTTATGTGTTTGATCGCTATAAGACCGACCCTAAAAGATTGATACATCCTTTTGACAATTTGCATATTTGCGACAAAGATATTAGTATGCAAGATATTGAATCTTTGAGAATTATTTGTGAATCTACAGAAAAATGCAGGGATATGGTAAACGAGCCTGTTACCGTTGTTAATGCTACCACTCTTGCTGAAACAATCAAAAATATGGGGCAAGAGACTGGTATGCAAGTGGAGGTTTGGGACAAAGCGAAGATAGAAAAAGAGAAAATGGGCGGTATTTTGGCAGTAAATAAGGGGAGCATAGAACCACCTACTTTTACCATAATGGAATATAAGCCTCAAAACTACAAAAACTCGCGTCCTATTGTACTTGTAGGTAAAGGAATAGTATATGATACGGGCGGTTTAAACATAAAGACGGGCAACTTTATGAATGATATGAAAAGCGATATGGCAGGAGCGGCTGTTATGGCTTCGGTTATGTATGCTTGTGCAAGGCTTAATCTTCCTATTCATATCATAGGTTTATTCCCTGCAACAGATAATAGACCGGGTCTGAATGCTTATGCAAGTGGAGATATAGTCAATATGTATGACGGTACTAATGTTGAAGTAGTGAATACTGACGCAGAGGGGCGTATGATTTTGGCTGATGCTTTGGCTTTTGCAAAACAATACAATCCTTCTTTGGTTATAGACGTTGCCACTCTTACGGGAGCCGCTTCAAGAGCCATAGGACCTTTTGGTATAGCAGCAGTAGAGGAAAAAGCAGAAAGCTTTATGGAGGTATTGAAAACTTGTGGAAAAAGAGTTTATGAGCGTATTGCTGAGTTTCCTTTTTGGGAAGAATACGACAATTGTATAAAATCGGAAATAGCAGATATAAAAAATTCAGGTGAGTCTTATGCCGGAATGATAACAGCAGGCAAATTTTTGTCTTATTTTACCAATTATCCGTACATTCACTTAGACATAGCCGGTGTTGCCTTTACCAACAAAAGAGATGCTTACAATAGATTGTTTGCTACTGGTTATGGAGTAAGGTTGTTGGTAGAATTTATTAAAACATATCACAAATAGAGAAAAACGGAGGAACAATAATGGCAAATTATAGTAGTAACGCTAACTTTAACAACAGACGCAATAACAACATGCCGGTAAAAATAGGTATATCACAAGGAGATATCAATGGCATAGGTTATGAGGTAATGTTGAAATGTTTTTCAGATAGCAGAATGTTAGACTTTTGCACTCCTATATTGTATGGGTCAAGCAAAGTGCTTTCTTATCATAAAAAACTTATAGGAGCAAACGATTTCACTTTTACCAACATTCGTTATGCCTCTCAAGCAGAGGCAAGAAAATTTAATGTTCTTAACATTATTCATGATGAGGTAAAAATAGATATAGGACAACCTACAGAGGTGGGAGGACAATTAGCAGCTATGAGTCTGGAAAGGGCGTGTGAGGAAGTGATGCAAGGCAATATAGAGGCTTTGGTTACCAACCCTATAAACAAAAAAAATATACAAAGCGATACTTTTAATTTTCCGGGACATACGGAATATTTGACAAAGAAATTTGGTGCAAAAGATTCGCTTATGATAATGACTTGCAGAAATATACATATAGGTATAATGACCAATCATTTGGCTTTGAAAGATGTGCCAAGGGTGGTTACCAAAGACCTTATATTAAGAAAATTGCAAGTTATGGACTATTCTTTGAAAAGAGATTTTGGTATACGTATGCCCAAAATTGCAGTTTTGGCTCTTAATCCTCATGCTGGAGATAGGGGGCTTATAGGTACAGAGGACGATGAAATTGTTGCTCCTGCTATCAAAGAGGCTTACGATAAAGGTATTCTTGCTTTTGGTCCTTATCCTTCGGATGGTTTCTTTGGCAATGGTTCAATGAATGATTTTGATGGTGTAATGGCTTTGTATCATGACCAAGGATTGATACCATTTAAATTAATGTCTTTTACCGAGGGTGTTAACTTTACTGCAGGTTTGCCATACGTTAGAACCTCTCCTGCACACGGCACAGCGTACGAAATAGCGGGTAAAAATCAAGCCTCTGCTCAAAGTTATCGTAATGCTGTTTATTTGGCTGTGGATATTATCAGAAATCGCAAGGAGTATGATGAACTAACTCGTAATACACTGCAAAAAGCCCATAGAGACAGCACTGTAGACGAAGATATAACCACAGAACTTCAAAAAGACGACCATGACCAAAACGATATTCTATAATTATTAGTAAAAAAAGCCATTTAAGATTATTTGAATAATTTTAAATGGCTTTTCCGTTTTTTAAAAAAACAGCAATAATTTCTTTTTTACAATAATTTTTTTTTATCTTTGCAAAAACAATTTTACATTAGAGAAGATGAGAAAAGAATGGAAACCATTTATAAATACTACAATACTAAAACCTTGACTCTGAAAAATAGTCGGGGGGGGGGGGCGTAAACGCGAACTTAACAAAAAATTCTTTTTTCACAACAATTATTTTATTTTACTTTCTTGTTTTCATACGAGAGCAACTTAGTTTTCTGTGGTTGCTTTTATTTTCTATTCATTATTTATATCTTTAATATATTATGGAAGGTGGCAGGTATATAAGACTTTTAAAAATAATATTTGATACAGAAATATCAAATAATGAAATACCTTTGTTTAGAGGAGCAGTTTTGGCTTCTATGAATAGGCAAGGTAATATTCTTTTCCATAATCATAAAACAGACGATACTTTTCTATACAAATACCCTCTTATTCAGTATAAAAGAATTAGAAAATTGGCTTCAATTATTGCTGTGGAGGAGGGAGTGGATATTGTAGGCGAGTTTCTTAGCAAAGATTTTTCAACCTTACAAATAGGCAATGAAAAAAGAGAATTTAAGATAGGAAAGATTTTGCCCGCGAGAATTTTTATGCAAGTATGGCAAAATGAATTTGCGTATAGAATAAGGCGATGGCTTCCTTTAAACTCAGAAAATTATCGTAAGTATTTGGAGGCAAAAAGTCTATTGGAAAAAATTGAATTATTGGAAAGCATATTAAAAGGTAATTTACTTGCTTTTTACAAAGGCTTAGGTATTTTTGTTTCTGAAGAATTAAAGGCAGAAATTACTGATATTTCGGAACCTTTTATTGTGAAAAATAAGGGAGTAAAGATAATGGCTTTTGATATTGAATTTGTTTCCAATTTGTCTTTGCCAAATTTTGTAGGTATAGGCAAAAATGCAAGCATAGGTTATGGTATAGTAACAAAAATAAGAGAAGAATAACAATAAAAAAAATACGATTATATGAAACAACTATTTGTTGGCGGTGATTTATCGGGAATTCAAAATTTTCTATATAATATTTCTTCAAAGAAAGCAGCACTTTCTCTTAGAGGGCGCTCTGTTTATTTGGATGAGTATATGGAAGATGTTTATAAAGAACTTGGCAAGCAATTATCTTCACAAGAGAAAATTTATAATGGTGGAGGTAAATTCTATTTTATAACAGAAGATACGCAAGAAAACAGAGATAAAATAAAAGAAATTGCAAAACAAAAGAATAAAGAAATTTGGCAAGAGCATTTTGGACAACTTGCCATAAATATTGACTATGTAGAGTATGATAATACTCAAGAAAATAAGGAAGTAATAAGTTACTTATTTTCTAAGATTTCTGAAAAGTTTAAAAACCAAAAACAACATAAATTCAAAGACTTGATTATAGAGGAATATAACAAATTCTTTGAGCCAATACATGTACCCGAAAAAGTCCAAGTTTGCGAGGTTACAGGTATAGAAACGGAAAAATTAGAGACTATGCAAGAATTAAATGTATTGTCTTCGGTAAAAGAACAAATAGAAAAAGGTATTAAATTAAAGGCAGACGAAAAAAATCGCTATGAATTTTCTGACTATACCAAAGGTTCTTATTTGGGTGTTTTAAGAATGGATGTTGATGGTTTGGGGGGAAGGTTTGCTAAAGGTTTTGATAATTGGGATGAGTACAAAGCATTTTCCAAAAGATTGTCAGATTTTTTTAATAGAAAGAATCTTGAAAAATATTTTGATAAAGAAAAAATGGAGTTGATTTATGCAGGAGGAGATGATATTTTTGCTGTAGGAAGGTGGGATAAGGTTATAGATTTTGCAGAAAAGTTACATAAAGAAGTAGATAAGGAATTTGGAAAAGAGGAAATTCATATTTCTGGTGGAATGGTAATAGTAAATGATAAGTTTCCTATTTCCAAAGCAGCAGAATTATCGGGCAATGCAGAGGAAAAAGCAAAAAAATATGAGTACAAAGATAATAAAGGAAAAGAGCAAAAGAAAAATGCTTTCACTTTCTTTAATGAGACTGTAAATTGGCAGTACGAATTTGGGCAAATAAAAAAATACAAAGACGAATTGTTAACTCTTGTTAAAAAAGACGATATGCCAAAATCTATACTTCATCAAATAATGTATTATTATGAGTTATCAAAAGAAAGTAATACAAATAAGAAAGATAACTTTAAATACCTTTGGCACTCGGCTTATTATCTTACAAGATTTATAGAAAGATATAAAGATAGGAAAGATAAAACTGACAGCGATAAGCGTATAATACAATTTTGCGAAAACCTAAGAGATAAAGAAATAAGACAAATAAATAAATTAAAACTTTGGGCAATAGCATCCCGCTGGACAGAACTATTGTTAAAAGACACAGAAAATAATAATCAATAAAAACATATAGTAATATGGAATATTCAAAAAAACAAGAAAATTTCAAGCCTGTTTGGATTACCAAAGGAATTACACCTGAAGTTGTATCTTGGTGTGAAAGTTTTGGTAAATATTTAGCGAGTAATCAAGGTGATAAATCACCTTTAACAACATCTCAATTAAGAAAATTTTTTGGAGAAGTTAAAAGAATAGAAATGAATTTATCACAAGAAAAAGATGATAGTGATAATATATCAGAAATTACTATGCTTAAACCTCTTTTAGCGTATGCTGTTGGTAGAAAATTAAATAATCGAGGTATATGTACTTCAAAAATAGAATTTTTTAATGAAGAAATATCTACGGCAATAGATATTGTATTAAACAATAAAGAACATTATAAAGAATGTTTTAAAAACTTTGTACAAATATTTGAAGCAATAGTTGCTTATCATAAAATGTATGGTGGAAAAGAAAATGGAGGAAATTAAAATGGCAAGATTATTAAAGAAAATAAAAATAGAATACACTATAAAAGTATTGACAGGACTGCATATAGGCGGTAGTAGCGATAATGTCGAAATAGGAGGAGTAGATAATCCGGTAATAAAACTTTCGGATGGCAAACCTTATATACCGGGCTCATCTTTAAAAGGTAAAATACGTTCTCTTTTGGAACAAAAAGAAGGCTGTAAATTAGGAGAATGCACAGAAATAAATAAATTACTTGGTAGTGCAACTGATAATAAAAAAAATGAAGCAAATCCATCAAAAGTTATTTTTAGAGATTTTTATCTTACGGATGAAAGTGAAAAAAAATTAAAAAACTCCCATTATCTTTCTATGCCTTATACAGAAAGCAAATACGAAAACTCTATAAATAGAGTAACAGGTAAAGCTATTAGTCCAAGACAAACAGAAAGAGTACCTTCAGGAGTAGAATTTAAAGGAGAAATAATTCTTAATATTTGGGATAATGATGTAGAGCAAGAATTTATAAAAATACTTGAGGATGGAATATCTTTGCTTGAAAACGATTATCTTGGAGGTAGTGGTTCAAGAGGTTATGGACAAGTGAAATTTATAAAAAACAAAGAAGTTCCATTATCTAATGATAACAATTGGAAAGACGATAATAAGGAGTAACAGGTTATGACTGAGTTAAAAATTTATAAACTCCGTTTTACTTCTGCTTTGCATATATCAAACAGTAGGAGCGATTATGGTCAGAGTTTGAAAACAATAGACTCTGATACTCTTTACGCTGCACTTACTTCTTGTCTTGCAAAATTAGGAGAAAAAACACCAGAAGACGGAGATTTAGGCTTTACAATTTCTTCTCTTTTTCCTTATTATCAAAAAACAAAAGAAGATAAGCCTTTATATTTTTTTTTAAAGCCTATAAATGCAAAAATACCTGATACAGCAGAAAACCGCAAACAGATAAAGAAAATAAAGTATTTTGATGCAGATTATTTTTCTCAAATTTTATCGGGTAAAATTGATATAAAGGACCAAGATATTAATGGAGATTATCTTTGTAGTAGGGAAATTGATAAAGATTTTATTTATTCTAAGGTTAGCCAAAGAGTAAGAATAAAAGACAGAACATTACAAGAGAATGCCGAACCTTATTTTGTAGATAAAGTGTTTTTTAAAGATTATTCTGGTATGTTTTTTATTGTGCAAGGAGACACTGAACTTTTAGAAAAAGCTTTGTCTTTGCTTGCAACTGAAGGTATTGGTACAGATAGAAATGTGGGTAATGGCTTTTTTGAATATACAACGGACACTATTTCTATTGATATTCCTCAAAAAGCAAATTATTTTCTTAATCTATCAATGTTTTTTCCTGAAAACAAAGAACAACTCTCTGCTCTTATGAATGATGAAAATATTGCTTACGAAATTCAAAGGCGAGGCGGTTGGATAACTTCTTATCCTTTCCAAAGTTTAAGAAAAAATGTTATCTATGGTTTTTCTGCAGGTTCTGTTTTTAAGAAAGAAACTTCGGGTTTAGAAACTTTGGGCAAAATAGTTGATTTGCGACCAAAATGGAATGATGAAAAATTGCATTCAATTTTTCGTTGTGGTCGTTCTTTAATATTACCTATAAATATATAATACTATGGCAAGCGAAAGAAGAACAATAAAGTTGCAAACACTTACTCCCGTCCATATAGGTAGCGGAGAAATATTAAAAGAAAACTTTGATTATATAAAAGATAGTGGATTTGTTTATATATTAGACAGTAAAAAATTATTTAAACTGTTAAAAGAGAAAGGTTTTTTAGAATCTAAATTAGCAAATGTTCTTACACAAGGAAATATAAAAACTATTATAAATAGAAATTTGCCTAATATAAAAGTAGATGAGTATAGCATACGACAGATACCCATTTTGCAAAATAAAAGAGAAAAAGAACGACCAGGACTAAGAGAACAGATTTATGATGGTTTGGGCAAACCTTATATTCCCGGCTCGTCCATAAAAGGTGCAATTAGAACAGCATTACTTTCATATATAATAGAAAAGTATACTGATGATATTGAAAATTTAGATGTGTTGGTAAGTAGTAAAGATTTTAAAGATGATGAGGTAATAAAAGAGGTATTTAAAAAGATAGAAGACGAAGCAGAGTATAATCTTATGCAATATGTTCAAGTTGGCGATTGTTATTTTAACAATAATGTTTTAGAAGTTTTGAATACCACTTTATTATCTACGAGTAAGGATAGGTATGGACGACATATTCAAACTCACGCAAATCAAATTGTAGAATGTTTGTCTAAAAATTTAACAGGTAATTTATCTTTGAAAATTTCGGAAACAGATATTCCATTTAGATTAAAATTAAACACATTACAAGAATTATTTAGGATTATTAATTCTCAAACAAAAATAGTTTTAGAGAATGAAAAAGAATTTTGGGAAGAAAAAAATAATGATATTGATGTAAAAGGTTATTTGGACACTTGCTCTAATTTGTTAAAAGAAATAAATTCAATAGAAAAAAATAAAGAAAATTCTTGTATTCTTAGGCTTGGCTTCGCAAATGGTTATAATTTTATAACAAATAAATGGACTACTGATTTTTTATCTCCAGAATTAAGTAGAAAAATTGCAAAAGTTGTGAGAGGTACAAAAGATAAAGGAGATAAAGAGTTTCCCAAAACACGCAGAATAAATATTGTAAGAGATGATAGAAATATGAAAGTTAATCTTCTCGGTTTTGTAAAACTAACGATATAAAACAATAAATAAAAGCAAAAAAATGAAAACAATAGTAAATATAGTATCAGAACAAACTATTCCAAACTATCTTTTTGTTAAAGAAATGTATGAACAAGGAGATAATGTTATATGGATATTAACCAAAGACGAAAGGATGTCTCTAAAGCCGATGAAATATCTGGAAACTTCATTGAATAATGTAAATCATAAGAAAATATGTTTAAAGGAAGGGGGTGAGGAAGATGTTGGTTATATGACAAGTTTATTAAAAAATAAAATAGAAACTAAGGGTAATTATTTAGTTAATTTGACTGGAGGTACGAAATTGATGACGTTGGTTATTTATAATTTCTTTAAAGAAAATTGTAAAAACTCATCGTTTTATTATATGCCGATAGGAGCAAATAAAATAATAGATATTAATAATGCAACTGTTAAAGATATTACTTATAAAGTAGAGGTTAAAGAGTATTTGCAATTATATGGCTTGGAGGGTAGAGGAAATGGAAATGCTTATCTCGGCTTTGAGGAAGCGAAGTTTATGTATGAAAAATATAAAGATATACAGCATAGAGACGAAATTATCAAATTAAGAGGTAATGAAGAAGAACTTAAACAATTAAAAATAACAGACAACGAGGTAAAAAGATTAAAAAAATATAGAAACAATTTATCGGAGATAGCAATAAGTAAATTAGAAGATAAAGATATTAGTACTTTTTTATCTCAAAACAATTTGCCAACTAAAAAATATGGAATGATTTCTTCTAAAGATATAAATTATTTAACAGGATGTTGGTTTGAGGATTTTGTTTATTATTTGGAAAAAGAGAACGTTGCACCTGATGATATACTTCACAGTATAAACATATATAGGAGTGGTGATAGGCAAAATAATAACGAAATAGATGTAATATACACTAAAGACAACAAACTATATGTGATAGAATGCAAGACAGGTATTCCTAAAAAAGAGTTTAATAACATAGCAGATAAAGCGACTGCTATAAAAAGTTTATTGGGAAAAAATGTTGAGAGTTTTTTCTATACTTATTTAGATAATATTGCTGAAAATGAAAATACAGTACTACAGAGAAAAGAAAAACTTGAAAAACATGGTATAAAATACAAATGTAAAAAAGAAATTGATGATGAACTTGATAAACTTAACCAATCATCCTTATAATCTTTGGACAAAGGAGCAAAAAGATTGTGCTGAAAAACAATTTGAAAATGTTATAGATTATCCTTTTCCAAATGTGGAGCCAGATAAAAGTGAGAAGGAAATTTCTCTTTTGGCTGACAATGTTTTTGAAGATATTATAAAAACATTTGGCAAAGACATAGTTATTCATCTTATGGGAGAATTTACCCTTTGTTTCGCCCTTGTTAAAAGGTTTCAAAAGCAAGCAATTGTTTGTATTGCCTCTTGTACAGAAAGAAATGTAATCATTTCGTCCAATGGAGAAAAGATAACAAAATTTGAGTTTAAAAGATTTAGACAATATGAGTAATTTAAAAGATATAAAACTAACCGAGAGCCAACAAAGTGTATTAGACAAAATAAAAACTTTTATTAATAGCAAAGACAGAGTTTTTATTCTTAAAGGTTATGATATATAAAGTAAAACATTATGGAATTGGTGATAAATACCTTTGGCACAGCACTCAACAGAGATAATAATTCTTTTGTTGTTTCCACCAAAGAGGGCAGACAAACAATACCCGCTGATAGTGTTTCGTCTATTCAAGTGGGTAGGGGGGTGTCCTTGACGAGTGATGCCATTATGCTTGCTGTTGAAAAAGAAATAGAGATATTTTTTAACGATAAAACAGGCACACCTTTAGGAAGAATATGGAGTCATAAATACGGCTCTATTTCTACAATACGTAAAGGACAGATAAATTTTACTTTTTCTCACGAGGCTTTGCTTTGGATAAAGCAAGTAATTTGCACCAAGATAGAAAACCAACAAGCCCTTATTCTTATGTTGCAAACCGAAGATAAGGTTCAAAAACGCAATTCTCAAAAGGCTATCTCTCGTTTGGAGGACTATAAAACAAAGATTTCTCATTTGGAAGGTGATATTGTTTCCGATGTTGCCTCAAGCCTAAGGGGATGGGAGGGAGTTGCAAGCAAAATATATTTTGAAGCCCTTAATTCCATTCTCCCGCAAGAATTACGTTTTGCTTCTCGTAGTCAAAGACCTGCTATGGACATAGTAAACGCTTTTCTCAATTATGGTTATGGTATTTTGTATGGTAAGGTAGAAAGTGCTTTAATAAAAGCAGGCATTGACCCATACGTTGGAGTCTTGCATAGAGATGATTATAATAGACCAGTTTTGGTTTATGATGTTATAGAAATATATAGAGTTTGGGTTGACTATGTTGTTTATAATATTGCTTGTCAAGAGGTAATAACAGATGAATATTATTCTGTTAAAGAAGATGGTTCCTATTGGTTAGAAAATTTGGGAAGGAGAGTGTTGATTCAATCCTTCAATGATTATTTGGAAGACATCGTTACCATTGAAGGACTGCAACGCTCACGTATTACGCAAATACAATTGTATGCTCAACGTTTGGCTCAAAAATTAAAAGATTTTAAATAAAATTATCCATGTTATCGGCAGGAAAAAATATTCAATCCTCTTCGGATAAACTTATGAAAGTGAGTTTGGACTACCTTTATCATAGTATCAAAAACCCAAAGCCCGAGATTTCTGCAAAAATCAAACAACTACGAATAATAAGAGATTTAGACCGCAAAAGATATTCTTATCTCAAAAGACAACTTCCCTTTATTGTTTGCGGAGTTTTCAACCCTCCTTTTAGACGTTTGGAAAACTTTGTTTATATACAGTATTTTATTGTAGACTTAGACCATTTATCTGAAAAAGAAATATCCACCAACCAACTCAAACAAAAACTAATAAAGGATAAACGTCTTTTGCTTATGTTTCTTTCTCCGGGAGAGGATGGGTTAAAACTTGTTTATTCCTTAAAGGAGCGTTGCACCGATGCAGGTATTTATTCTTTATTTTATCGCAAATTTGTACAAGCCTTATCTTTGGAGTATAATTTGGAGCAAGTTGTAGATATTTCAACAAGTGATGTAAGCCGTGCTTGTTTTATAAGTATGGACTCAAATGCCTATTACAACCCCGAGGCAGAGAGAGTTAATCTTAATGACTATATAAATACTGAAGACACTTTTGCCCTTTTATATGAAAATAAAAAAGATAACAAACAAAGAAAACAAGAGCAACAAATAAGCAAAACGGAAAACAAACTTCCCAAGAACCCGGATGATGAAGCTTTGTTGCAAATAAAACAAGTTTTGGGAGCAAAGACGAGAAACAAAAAAGAGAAAAATGTTTTTGTACCCGAAAAACTCAACGAGATAATAAATGATTTAAAATCGTTTATAGAACAAAACAATATAATTGTTTATGAGATAATAAACATTCAATACGCAAAAAAGATTCGTTGCAAACTTTCCAACAAAAAAGGAGAGGTAAATTTGTTTTATGGCAAAAAAGGTTTTTCCATTGTCAAATCTCCTTCTACTGGAACCTCAGAGGAGTTAAATGAGGTTTTGGCACAATTGATAGAAGTTTATCTTGAAGAAAATACATAAAAAAATGCCAAGAAAGAAATATTCTGATTTACCTTTTGTTCAAGCAGTTAGAATTGTCAAACAAGCCACTTTGCACCATTCAAAACCTTTGCAACAAAATCCCTTTGATGCAAGGGAGTTAGAAAATATTGACTCTTTGCAAGAAAGGGTAAATAAACTTTTGGGTATGATAAACAATGAAAAAAGAAAAACTACCAATATGTTATTTTTTGTTATGTATGATATAGAGAGCAATAAGGTAAGAAATCTTGTATTCAAATATTTGAAAAAAGAAGGCTGTACCAATGTTCAAAAGTCTATATTTCTGGGAGACGCTCCCGTAGAAAAATTTAATACTATCAAAGAAAACCTCTATCAAGTACAATCCTGCTATGACAACAACGACAGCATACTTATAGTTCCTATATCCACAGATTATTTGAAATCTATGAAAATCATAGGCAAACAAATAGATATTGACATGATCCTAAAAAATAGAAACACCCTATTCTTCTAACAGGCACAGCCTGTTTTATAGGGCAAAGCCGCACCCACAGGGTGTTTTTATATGGCATAGCCGTTAAAAAAAACGTAATGGCTTTGCCCTATAAAAACACCCTGTGGGTGCTTAAGCGTCTATGCTAACTCATCATAACCTATTACAACCTATGCTAACCTAAAATAACTCATAACAACCTATCAAAAATAACAAGAAAAACGCGAAAATCGGTTTACTGATTATCAATAAGTTACAAAATAAAAACGTGCACGCGTTTGGTCAGGTCAAAAAAT
>CAZVEO010000049.1:0-18700 GCA_964626385.1 uncultured Bacteroidaceae bacterium | reverse complement strand
AAAAATTTTTCTTCAAAAAACCTCTCGAAAACGCTGAAAATCAAGAAAAATGCCCGATTTTGACCCTTCGAAAAAGGTTAAGTGATTGATAATCAGTAGTAGCACCCTTATTTTTTGCTTTTAAATAGGTATTTACGCGATTTCCCGAAATTTTTTTTTGAGAGGTGTTTTTTTAGGGTTTTTATAGGTTAGTATAGGTTGCACCCACAGGGTGTTCTATAAGGGCAAAGCCATTTTTTTGCATAGGTTAGCATAGACGCAAAGCACCCACAGGGTGTTTATTGTTAAGAAGAGTTATTTTATTGTGGTTTTGCTTTGTTTGACTAAAAAGTTGTATATTTGCAAACTCAAAAAAAGTGCTTATGAATGTTATAAGTTTTAAGTTAAAAGAGGAACAAGATTTTATAGAGTTGATTAAATTATTGAAAGCAACCAATGTAGCAGAAAGTGGAGCAATGGCTCAAGAATTGGTAATTAATTCAATGGTGAAGCGTAATGGTAGCACAGAGTTAAGGAAAAGAGCAAAAATAAGAAGGAACGAAGTTATAACCATAGGCGAATACGAAATAAGAACATATTAGAGTATAAATCACTGTAAATAATTAAATAAAACATAAACATTATGGACTTGACAGGAATTTTGGCAATTACAGGTAAACCGGGCTTGTACAAACTTCTTTCTCCAACTAAATCCGGTACTTTAGTAGAGTCTTTATCAGATAAAAAACGTATGCCTGCTTTTGCATACGAAAGAATATCATCTTTGAAGGATATTACAATGTTTGCCATAGATGAGGACGTGCCTTTGCAAACTATTTTTCAAAACATTTACAAAAATGAAGAAGGTAAGGACTGTATAGACCCAAAGGCATCTGAAAAAGAATTAAGAGAATATATGGAAAAAGTTTTTCCAAATTATGATAAAGACAGAGTGCATATTTCTGATATGAGAAAGTTGTTTTCTTGGTATAACATATTGTTAAAAAGCAATTTGATAGATTTGGAAACAACAGAAGAAACAGAACAAAAGACAGAAGAGTAAGTTATTAATCATTTTGGTTATTAGATATTTGGCAAAAAGTGTTTTTTGCCATTTTTTGTGTTGGAAATCAAAAAAAAATACCTATCTTTGCAAAACAATAAAACATTATACATTATGTTAGGAACAACAGAAATCATTATTATAGCCATAGTTATTTTACTCTTATTTGGTGGTAAAAAAATACCTGAACTAATGAAAGGTTTGGGTAAAGGAGTTAAGAGTTTTAAGGACGGAGTAAATGGAAAAACAGACTTAGAAGAAGAACAAAAAAAAGAGTAGTACTCCTATTCTGTACAAGTTTTTACAAAACTTTCTTAACCCTATAGAATAGATGGAGGTTAATAAAACTTTTTGGGAACATTTGGAAGATTTGAGAGGAAGTTTGTTTAAAATACTTATTTCCTTGCTCATTACTTTTGTTGTTTGTTTTTGTTTTAAGGACTTTATGTTTAACATAGTATTTTATCCAACAAAGAAAAGTTTTTTGACTTATACTTTGCTTGGAATAACTCCTATAAAAGTGCAAATGATAGCTACAGAGATAACAACTCAAATGATGGCTCATTTAAAAATGGCTTTGGTTTGTGCTGTTATTTTGTCTTCTCCTTATATTATTAAGGTGTTGTTCTCTTTTGTTTCGCCGGCTCTTTATACCAATGAAAAAAAATATTCGTTTCGTATTGTGCTTATTTCTTATCTTTTGTTTGTGTTTGGTGCCTTAATCAATTACTTTATTATTTTTCCCATTACCTATAATTTTCTTGTTGGTTATAAGGTTTCTAATAGTGTTACAACTCTTATTTCTTTGCATTCATATATACAGACGCTTTTGATTATGACTTTGATTTTTGGAGTGGTATTTGAGATTCCTATTTTGAGTTGGATTTTAGCAAAATTAGGACTTTTAAAACATAAGTTTATGATAAAATATCGTAGGCATGCAATAGTTTTGATTCTTGTTCTTGCTGCTATTATTACGCCTACAACAGATGTTTTTACGCTTACAATTGTTTTTTTGCCTATATGGTTGCTTTATGAGTTAAGTATTGCAATTGTGAGATATACAGAAAAAAAATATTAAAGATAAAGTACTTTTAAAAAAAAAGTTTTTATCTTTGCAGAAGTATTTTATTGAACAATTAGTAATAAACTTTAAAAATTTATGACAAAATCTTTTTTGAAGAGGTTTAGGCAAACCTTGGCGTTATTGGTATTTGTTCTGATAACATTGCTCTTTTTGGACTTTACAGGAGTGTTATACAAATACTTTTCTTTTCTTGCAAAAATACAGTTACTTCCTGCCATAATGGCTTTAAATTTTGTAGTTGTAGCTATTATTCTTATTCTTACTCTTTTATTTGGCAGAATATATTGCTCTATTGTTTGTCCTTTGGGAATAATGCAAGATGTTTTTTCTCATATTCATTCTATACGCAAGAAAAATCGTTTTCGTTTTTCAAAAGAACACAAGTGGCTTAGGTACGTTGTTTTTGCTCTGTTTGTAATTGCCTTAATATTCGGAATAAACTCTTTGGCTATTCTTTTGGCTCCTTATTCTTCGTATGGAAGAATAGTGCAGAATTTGTTTTCTCCAATATATCTTTTCTTTAATAACATTCTTGCTTATTTTTCGGAAAGATTAAACTCCTATACTTTTTATTCGCAAGAAATATGGATAAGGAGTATAAGTACTTTTGTTATTGCTTTGGTGAGTTTTGTAATAATAGGTTTTTTGGCTTGGAAAAAAGGAAGATTGTATTGCAATAGTATTTGTCCTGTAGGTACTTTGTTGAGTTTTGTTGCAAGGTTTTCGTTTTTCAAAATAAGAATAGATGAGAGCAAATGTATAAAGTGCGACAAATGTACTAAGAATTGTAAAGCTGAGTGTATTAATGGTAAACAAAACATAGTTGATTATTCTCGTTGTGTGGTTTGTGGCAATTGTCAAGCCTCTTGTCCAAAGGATGCTATACACTATACCTTAAAAAAGAATAAAAAAACGATTGTAGAGAAAAATCAAATGAATGATAATGATAATAAAACAAATGTTGATATTTCAAAGCGTGCTTTTTTAACTTCTTCGCTTTTGTTGGGTACTTCGTTGGCTTTGGCGCAAGACAAAAAGAAAGTAGACGGAGGTTTGGCTATAATAGAAGATAAAAAAGCATATAATAGAGAAAACCCCATTGTACCACCGGGATCAAAGAGTTTGAAAAATTTTCAGCAACGTTGTACTGGTTGTCAACTATGTATAAGCAAATGTCCTAACAATGTTTTGCGACCTTCAAAAGATTTGTTACACTTGATGCAACCCGAAATGAGTTTTGAGAAAGGAGCTTGTAGAGTAGAATGTACTCTTTGCTCTGAGGTTTGTCCTGCGGGAGCAATAGAAAAAATAACTAAGGAAGAAAAAACTACAATAAAGATAGGTACTGCTCATTGGGTAAAACAAAATTGTATAGTTACCAAAGACAAACACGATTGTGGCAATTGTGCAAGGCATTGTCCTGCGTTTGCTATTTTTATGGTGCCTATAAATCCGCAGGACGAAAATTCTCTTAAAATTCCTTCTATCAATGAAAGCAAGTGTATAGGTTGTGGAATGTGCGAATATGTTTGTCCTTCGCGACCATATAGTGCCATATTTGTAGAGGGTAGTCTTGTGCATCAAAGTATTTAAAAAAAATGTTTTTTTTACATAAAATAAATTAGACAATGGAAAGTAAAAATAATATATCAAGGCGTGATTTTTTTAAGAAATTAGGATTTACTGCTGTGGCTACTTCTGTGGTGGCTTCGGCTTGTTCTGACAACAAAGGCAAGCAGGAATCTTTTGACAATATACCAAAGGGTAAAATGACTTATAGAGAGAATACTTCCACTGGAGATAAGGTTTCTTTGTTGGGTTATGGTATGATGCGTTTGCCTGTTATAAATGCAGAAAATGATAAAGTTGGCGGTTCTGCTCGTGAGAGCGATGTTCCTATAGACCAAGATATGGTAAATAAACTTGTGGACAAAGCAATAGAGTATGGAGTAAATTATTTTGATACCTCTCCTGCATATTGCAAAGGTAAGAGCGAACATGCTACAGGTATAGCTCTATCAAGACACAAGAGAAGTGAATATTTCATTGCTACTAAATTGTCAAATTTTAATAAAGCAACTTGGACAAAGAAGGCAAGTTTGGAAATGTATCACAACTCTTTTAAGGAATTGCAGGTTGATTATATAGACTATATGCTTTTGCATGGTGTGGGTATGGGCAATGGCTTGGAGGAATTTAAGCAAAGATATATTTATAATGGTGTTTTAGATTTTCTTTTGGAAGAAAGAAAAAAAGGCAAAATTCGTAATCTCGGTTTTTCTTATCATGGAGATATAAAGGTGTTTGACCATTTGCTTGAAAACCATGATAAATATCATTGGGACTTCGTACAAATTCAGATGAATTATGTAGATTGGAAGTACGCAAAACTTATCAACGAAAGAAATACAAATGCCGATTATCTTTATTCTGAATTAGAGAAAAGAAATATTTCTGTTGTTGTTATGGAGCCTTTGCTTGGAGGACGTTTGGTAAATGTTGCAGACAGAATAGCCGAACAGATGAAACAACGAGAACCAGAAAGTAGTATAGCCTCTTGGTCGTTTAGATTTTTGGGAACTCACCCTTTGATTATGACTTCTTTGAGTGGTATGACTTATATGGAACATTTGCAAGACAACCTAAAAACTCATTGTCCTCTAAAACCATTAAACCAACAGGAAATGCAATTTTTGGCAGACGTTGCTAAACAGATAGTAGATTTGCAGACCATACCTTGCAATGAATGTCAATACTGTATGCCTTGTCCTTATGGTTTGGATATACCAAATATTTTTTCTTATTATAACAAATGTATAAATGAAGGCAACCTTGCAGAATCTTCTACGGACAATGCTTATAAGAAACAACGAAAAGCCTTTCTTGTAGGTTATTCTCGCAAAGTACCAAAAGAAAGACAAGCTAATATGTGTACTGCTTGTAAGGAATGTAATCCTCATTGTCCGCAAAGAATAAATATTCCTGCAGAAATGCAAAAGATAGACCAACACGTAGAAAGATTAAAGAGATATTCCACTCATTTTTAAATTTGTATTTAAATAAAAAAAGAGTTAGTTATAAAAAATAACTAACTCTTTTTTTTATTGAGTTTATTTTTCTATGGCTTTAATGCCGGGCAGTTGTTTGCCCTCCAAAAATTCCAACATTGCACCTCCACCAGTGGATATATAAGAAACTTTATCTGCATAACCGCTTTCTTTTATAGCAGAAACAGAATCTCCTCCTCCTATGGCAGAAAAAGCACCTTTTTGTGTTGCCTCTGCCACAGCTTTTGCTATTTGCATGGTTCCTTTGGCAAATTTGTTTATTTCAAAAACGCCCATAGGTCCATTCCAAAGTATTGTTTTAGAATTTAAAACTACGTTGCAATAAGTATTAATAGATTTTTCTCCTATGTCCATACCTTCCCAACCATCTGGAATGTCCATATTAGGAATATATTGAGTGTTTGCATTTTCAGAAAAATCATCAGCAACAATACTATCCTCTGGCAAATAAAATTTAACTCCTTTTTCTTTTGCCTTTTGCATAAGAGATTTTGTATAGTCTAATTTATCGTCTTCGCAAATAGAATTACCCACATTGTGTCCGAGTGCTTTATAGAATGTGTAACGCATACCTCCTCCTATAACAAGGTTGTCCACAATGTTTAGCAAAGACTCCAATATACCTATTTTGGAACTTATCTTGCTACCACCTATAACAGCAGTAAAAGGTTTCTCATAATTATTCATTAGTTTGTTAAGATTTCTAACTTCGTTTTCCATTAACAAACCAAAATATTTATCATTAGGGAAGAATTTAGCAATAGTTGCTGTAGAAGCATGCTCGCGGTGAGCGGCGCCAAAAGCATCATTAACATAAGCATCTCCTAAAAGAGAAAGTTGTTTGGCAAAATTTTCATCTCCTTTGGTTTCCTCTGGATAAAATCTTATGTTTTCCAAAAGCATAACTTGTCCTTCTTGCAGTTGATTTACAAGTTGTGTAACCTCCTCACTCAAAAGATTTTGCGTAAAAATAACCTCTTGTTTTAAAATCTTTGACAAATATTCTGCCACAGGCTTTAAAGAAAACTCCGCTTCAAATCCTCCTTTTTTTGGTCTGCCCAAATGAGCCATAAGTATAACCTTTGCTCCGTCAGTAACAAGCTTATTAATAGTAGGCATAGCCTCTATAATTCTTGTATCATCGCTTATATTTCCTTGTTTGTCAAATGGAACATTGAAATCCACCCTTACGAGTACTCTTTTGCCTTTAAAGTTTGTATTTTTTATAGTTTTCATAAAACAAATTCTTTATACATTTTATTTGGCAAAGATAGAGTATTATTTTCACTGAATAAAATAAAAACACAAATAAAAGTTTATTTTTCGTTTAAAACCTTATTGTTTTCAAAATATTTTAAGAATAAGTTGCTTGAAGAATAGTATCTTTCAAGTTTTTTGTTTTTTATTATAAAAATATTGGGCAACAAATAATCATTCATTGTTTTAGAAAAGAAAACAGGCTTTTTACCTTTGGTCTTTGTATTAAAATATATATTGTTACAAAGAGGAAAATGCTCTTTCATTTTGTCATACAAACTTCGTTTATATCTAATATCTTTGTTATCCTTTTCCTTTATGTTGGCAAAAATAATAATATTGAAATTATTATAACTATCTTCTTTTTCAAAGAGTCTATTAATATCATCATAACAGGAATGACAACTCGCCGTTGAGTAAGCAATTGCAAAGGTTGTTTGTTTATAATCTATTTTTATCTTATCGCCCGATAAGTCATATAACTCTTTTTGAGAAAACAAATTTAAGTAATAGAGTATAAACAAAATTATTAAGCCTATCTTTTTCATTTCTTATTAAAATTAATGTCAAAAACATCTATAAGTATCTTGTCAGAATTTTGCAAGTAATATTCCCTTTCTTTATCCTCATATTCTTTTTCTGTAAGATTGAAAAGATAATTCAGAGAGTAAGGCATACCTTTTTGCAATACAAATAGTTTATTGTCTTTGACAAATAGAAAGTTTTCGAATATATACCTCATTCTATTATATGCTTTTTTCTTTCTAAGTTTTTTATCAACATCATCAAGTACATTGCTTTTTTCTAACACCCATTGATTATTCTTTTTGCTCCATATATCGTAAGAAAGTCCGCTTTCCGTTTTTTTGTTATATGGATTGCTATAAGAAATAAATAACCTATTATTGAAATAATACATTTTTACAACCCGAGAATACTCAAGAACTTTATTATTCATCATATCACTCATTCTCTGGATTAGTTTGATTGGAAAACTATCGTATTTTACAAGTATTTCATCATTTATTGATTTTGGGAAGGTTTTCCATTTCAATTTTTCATTTGATAAACTATCTATTAAGTTGAGATTAAAATCATACTCATATACTTTATAAACTCCTTTTTGAGAGAATAGTATTGAGTTATCAGTTAAAGTAACTAATTTAGATGGAGTAAAATAAGTCATTAATGATAATTCCATATTCGGGGTAACTCTTTTTAACTCTTTTCCGTTTTTTATATCCAAAAGGATTAGATTAAGAAAGTTATTGTTATTTTCTTTCGTAAGACCAAAATAACCATCTACCATTACAACACGATTATTTTCTAAAAAATATGCCTCCGTAATACTATAAACGCCATCAAGGTGTACTGTATTTAAAAGTTTTAAACCATCTATTTGTCTTTCAAAAATATAAGCATCTTCTATGCTATCATCTATATTATCATCAGTAGTTATTATAAGATAATCTTTATTTGCAAATATTTTTGATACCCATTCTACATATTTGCCAATTGACACTTCAAAACTTTTTTTGTTGTAAATATTAAAAAAAGTTAGGGTGGTATCCATATCCGCATCATTGTATATCAATGTACTATCATTATCAAAGCACACAGCACTCTTATTTATTTTTTTTTCAAAAAATATACTTGTATCATAATCCAACCATTGATTGTTAAATATTCTTTGAGCAAATAAATTTGAAGAAAACAATATTGTAATAAATACAACACACCAAGATAGCATTTTCATAATCAAATCAATTTTTAAAAGTTAAACAATCCTAATTCATCAATTTTGATAAGAAAGTCTCCATTTCCTTCTTTATCAAGATTCCATGTTATACCAAAGACAAGAGTACATCTATTACCCTCTTTGGATACAGCACTTATTTGTTTTGTATATCTTCCTGAGTATTGTTCTTCGAAATACATCTTATCCATTTGGTCTATTAGAGAATTGATAACGTCCATGTATTTATCGAGGCTAAACGTATTACCATTAGATGTTACAAAGTCCATAAGTACTCCGCCAACATTTCCTCGACACGGATTATTACCATTCCCTTCACATTTAAAAGTTACTTTTTGTTCTTTATTGTTTACATCATACTCTACATCTCTGTAACCTATGTAATAATCAAATCCAACTTTTACTATTTTACCTCCACTTTTTGAACCCCTTATATCATAGGGCTCAGCATAACTAATCATTGTTGAAAGCAACAATGCTATTAATATTAGTTTTTTCATTTCTTTTTGATATTTTATTTTTTTCGCAAACTATTTATTGTCTAAACTTTTATAACATTTGCTAATATCTGTTATAAAAATTTCGGGCATTCTTTACCATTACTCTAAACAAAAATGTGAAATGTTTGAATATTGGGCGAAAACTTTTGGAGTCTAAGAGAAAGTAAAAAGAATAATTACTTAATCTGTTATAGCCGACTCCTTATGAGTATGAAATTATTTTTTCCCAAATAATGAATATGCTCAGAATTATACACACAGAAAAATGCTGTCTTTTTTTTAAAGACATTGATAAGGGAATACCTCATATTGCTATATGTAAATAACTCTTGCAACATACAATACATCTTATGATTTTGCAAAGTTATATATAATTTTGCAAACCACCAAGAATTATTTTACTTTTTTTGCAGTATTTATGTGATTTTTTTTTATAATACTACTTCTATTTTTTCGTATTTGATAATAGAATTTTCAAGGACACTTTTTATAAATCAGTCTATTACTGTTTAATTCCGTAAAAAGATGCAGTCTCTCCTTTGCAATAAAAAGAAAAAATAAGACTGTTATTGTCTGTGTAACCATTAACATTATAACAAGTAAAAGCCTCTAAATAACCATTCAAAGCAAAGGGAATTATACTATCAATAGAAAATATCAATTCGTTGTTATTTGTGTTATAAGAAATATTTCTCCATTCCATATCTATACTAACGGGCATATTTTCAGCAAAACGCACTTGAAAAAGCCTTATTGTCATCAAACTATCGTTTAAATAAGTTATATCAACTTTTACGCTATTTTGTTCAAAGCCATCACTCATTGTAATTTTGCCCTGATAGACAATAGCAGTATTATCTTTATCACCGCGTGGTTTAACTACTTGCTCAGTATCATCACTGCAAGAAAACAAGACTACACAACAACAAACAACACAGCATAGCAATTTTAATACTATTCTACTCATTATCAGAGCCTACTTATTTTATAATATTCAAAATTCCCTCTACATTTAAATTTTCTCCTAAAATGTTTCCATCTTTGTCTAATAATAAATTGTATGGAAGGGCTTTGATATTATAAAGTTTAACTATTGCAGAGTTCCAACGTTTCAAATCGGAAAGGTTTTCCCATTTGTTAATTCCATCTGTTTTTATGGCTTGCTTCCAAGCATAGTCATTGTCTTCTAAGGCTATAGAGAGAATATTAAAGTTATTACGCTTTGTGGAATTATAAAGTTTTAAATAATTTATATTGTTTTGACGAGAAGCGTTGTCCCAAGATGCCCAAAATACAAGTAAAGTATAATTGCTTTTCTTTAAATACGAGTACAAAGATAACATTTCTTTCTTCGTATTTTCCAGAGTAAAGTCTTTCGCCTTGTTTTTTTGATAATTAGAAGTTGTTGCTTTCTTATCATTTAATTGCTCTTGCAAAAGATAATACTGAAACATATCCATTGCTTTGCCATTAAGCGAGGAAAGGGCTTTCTTTAAATCTTCGTTAGACATATAGGGGTATAAATAATTGCTAAGAATAAACGGAGAATAAATGCTATTTGGGTTTTCCAAAACATAGTTTGAAAGACATTGCATAGGATTCTTATTCTTGTTGCAATTATTGGAAATACGTTGAAATTCGTCTTGAGAAGCAGAACCACTTATACTTATATTGTCCAAATCTTTGCGAGAGCCACTTATCCTAATATTATCATTTCCCATAAAGAAAGATATGCTACCGTCTTTAATAGGCAAATCTATCATTGCCATACATACTCTTTCTACACTGCCTGAAAAACCAAAATTACCATTATTTATTCTCGTTTCTTGTATTTCTTTTTCTCCATTTTTTTTCAATAAAGTCAGTTTTACAACACCTTCCTTAACTCCTTCTATGTTAGCTACAATGTTATAACTTTTTGCTTCCAAAAGATTGTAAAGTTTATCCTCTAAATCTTGATTGCTTATATTTCTTGCTATTATTTTTCCTTCTTTGTTTATAAGAAAATTATCGGGTAGTGATTTTATCATATAAGATTTAACAGGTTGCGACTCCCATACTTTAAAATCACAAACGTTTAGCCAAGTTATAGAATTTTCTTTTACAGCATTTTGAAGTAAAGTTTTGTTGTTGTCCAAACTAATAGCATAAATATCAAAGCCCTTATCTTTATAGGTGTTGTATATATTTTTTCTATCTTGCAAATTGTTCAAATATTCTTCTGACCATGTTGCCCAAAAATCTATTAGAACATATTTGTTGTTAGCCAAAAGAGAATACAAATTGGTAGGTTTATTGTTTATATCATTGAGAGTTATATTTGGTATTCTGTTAGAGTTTTCCAAATCTTCCAAATTAGCATTTCTTTTTCTCAAATGCTTATAATAGTATCCTGTTACGGCATTGCCTTTAAGTGTATTAAGGTGCTTATCTAACTCTTCAAACGACCATCTATAAGACAAATAATTTGCAATAATATCACAAGTAAAAATATCTTCTGGATTATTTACAACCCAGTTTTCCAATCTTGCAAGATAAACCTCGTTGTCCTCCTTACCCTGTGGGTTTATTAAGGAATACCACCTAATAGATTGAGGAGCATTTTTGAATTTTGGAGTATCAGTTTTTTTCTTAATTTCCATAGTCATAGATAGATTAGGCTCCAAATAGACTCTATATGTTTTTTTACCGTTAATAGTCAATAGAGCAGGCATAACTTCCGTAACATTGCCTCTAAAAACGAATTTACCCTTTTTGTCCAAAAGTGTAGAGTCTAATTTTTCGTTGCCATCTGGCAAATAACTTCTAAGCGTAGCATAACCTGAACCATTTTGTACTTGTCCTTCTATGGTATAGCCACGACTTGTCATTACATATTGCTGACAATAGCCACACAAAACAATAAAAACGAATGTTATTACGGATATTATTTTTTTCATTTTCTGTACTCTTTTTTTATCCAAAAATTTCACGTTTCATATCTCTGTCGTTATCTCTTTGCCTTATGGTGTCGCGTTTGTCATAAGAATGTTTACCTTTGGCAAGAGCAATTTTCAACTTGCACCATCCTCTTTCGTCTATATAAATAAGGGTGGGAACTATGGTATAACCTTTTTCTTTGCTTTTGGCTTCAAGTTTGCGAAGTTCTTTTCTATTCAAAAGCAGTTTTCTATCTCTTTTTGCTTCGAATTTTCCAAATGAAGAAAACCTATATTCTGCTATATGCATTTGCATTACCCACAATTCTCCATTCAAAAAAACACAATAAGCATCATTAAGATTGGCTTTGCCTGCACGTATGCTTTTTATTTCACTACCACAAAGCACAACCCCTGCTGTGTATTCTTGCATAAGAAAATAAAGAAAAGAAGCCTTTTTATTTCTTATTTCTACTATATGTTTTTCTTGATTCTGTTTCATCTACAAGGTGCAAAGGTACAATATTTTTTATAAAAGACAACATTTTCTACTACTTTGCTTGTTTGGAATAATTAACAAGAGTAGAGTAGTAGCCACCTTTTTTTAATAATTCTCTGTGATTTCCCATTTCCACAATGCGTCCTTTGTCCAAAACTATTATTTTGTCAGCATCTGTTATGGTTGATAATCTGTGAGCAATACTTATTATTGTGCGATTTTGCATTGCGTTATCTATGGCAATGGAAACTTTGCGTTCGTTCTCTGTATCCATAGCAGAAGTAGCCTCATCCAAAAAAAGAATCTGAGGGTTACGCAATAGAGTTCTTGCTATACATATTCTTTGCCTTTGACCACCTGAGAGTATTGTGCCGTTATCACCTACATTGGTTTGATATTTTTCTGGCAAAGATTCTATAAACTCATCTATATTTGCTATTTTCGCTACTTGTTTTACCTGTTTTATATCAATATTTTGCAGTCCGAAAACTATATTATTGTATATGGTATCGTTGAAAAGTATAGAGTTTTGTGTTACTATGCCTATATGATTTCTCAGAGAGTTAATATTAAAATCTCTTATATCTATGCCGTCTATAAGTATTGCTCCAGAGGTAACATCTGCAAATCTTGGCAACAAATCAAAAATAGTCGTTTTCCCCGCTCCAGAGGCTCCAACTATGGCAACTTTTTCTCCCTTTTTAACGGTGAAACTTATATTTTGCAAGCAAAAAGAATTGTTATCTTCATACCCAAACCCAACATTTTTAAATTCAATCTTATCCTTAAAATCTTGCATTATTACAGCATTAGTTTTTTCCTCTATTTTTTCATCAGCATCAAGTATTTCATAAATTCTTTTTGCAGCCGCTTCGCCCCTCTTAAAATTATAATAAGCCGTTATCAATTCTTTTATAGGAGAAATTATTTGAGAAAAAACCACTGTAAAAGCAATAAGTACACCTGCATTCATTTTTCCTTTGAGCACAAAAAGACCACCTGCAATAATAACAATGGACAATATAATCATGGAAAAAGATTCCGAAAGCGGCGAGGCTAAGGAGTTTTTTGCAACAACTTTATTACTTGTTTTCTCATAAGAGCGAGAGTGTTTGTTAAATCTTTGTTGCATAAATTTTTCAGCCTTTAAACCTTTGATTGTTTTTATGGTAGAAATAGCTTCCTCAGAAAAAGAAAGTAAATCGGCGGCTTTTTGTTGAGTTTTTATACTGTCTTTGTTGAGTAGCGTAGAAATTTTTCTAATAAAATACATAGGTAAAGGCAAAATAACAAGCACAAAAAGCATAAATTGCCAATTTGTTAGGAACAAAGCCGTTGCGAAAATAACTATTTTCAAAGGGTCTTTAACTACCATTTGCAAACTTGTTGCTGCCGTCCATTCCACTATACTGCAGTCACTTGTAAGTCTTGAAACCACATCTCCTCTTCTAATACTCGAAAAATAGGAGATAGGCAAAGTTGTCAATTTTCTGTATATATCTATTCTTAAATCGTTGAGTATGCCATTACGTATAGGAACAACAAAATAAAGTCCCAAATATCTGAAAACGTTGGAAAGAAAAGTAAAAACTGTAAATAACACACAGATATACAGCAAACAAATAAAAAATCCCCGTGTTTCCTTATAATAATTTAGTTGGTAGGCAACATAGCCGATAATAGCGTCTTTTGAGAGTGAAATTTCTGGTAAAGAACTTGGAGCATCTACTAAGCCAAATAGAATGCTCACAAAAGGCACTACCATTACCACTGAAAAAAGATTGAAGAAAATATATAACAGGTTAAAAAATATATTCAAAAATATATACTTCTTATAGTTAAGCATATATTTCAAAATTCTGAATATATTTTTCATACTTTTAAACATAGACAAATGCAAAATATAGTTGAATTACAAGATTTCAGCCATTTGGGTATAATATAACCAATGAACATCTTTTCCCATTGCCCTTACTTGATTAGGCACTATACTGTTAAGGCTTTGTCCGGGTGTTGTATTTACTTCTAAAAAGAATAATTTGTCTTTCTCTTTATTATATATATAGTCTATTCTACAAACTCCTTTACAATTCAAATCTTTGTAAATTCTTTCTGTTGTTTTTTGTACCAAATTACGAAGGTTATTGTTGATTCTTGCAGGTACTATTTCATCTGTGCTTCCATTATATTTTGCTTCATAGTCAAAAAACTCTGTTTTTGGCACTATTTCAGTTACAGGAAAGACAATTATCTTACCTTTTTCCATAAATACACCGCAAGAAAGCTCCATTCCTTCAATAAATTCCTCTATCAATACTTTACCATGTACTTCAAAGGCTTGTTTTATTGCTTTTTCCAAATCTTCCTTTACTTTTACCTTACTCATACCTATGGAAGAACCTCCTTGAGATGGTTTTACAAAGACAGGCAAACTAACTTTTGAAAGTATATCGTTTATATCTATTTTTTCATTGTCATAAATGGTTATATTTTTTGCTACATTGACAACATTCATCTCCCTAACCACGGCGTTGCAAGTCGTTTTATCAAAAGTAACAGCGGAACATAAGGCATCGCAAGTGTTGTATTTTATACCCAGCATATCAAAATACCCCTGTAAAAGCCCATTTTCTCCCGGCGTACCATGTACTATAATAAAAACGGCATCAAATTTTATTTTATTTTCATCTACACATAGCGAAAAATCGTTTTTATCAACAGAAAATCTTTTTCCATTCTTCTCGTAAAACCAATCTTCTTTTGTGATTATTATTTTATAAAGATTAAAATCCTTTTGCAAATTGTTTTCTATCTGCTCTGCCGACTGCAAAGAAATTACATATTCCCCCGAATATCCCCCACAAACTAAGGCTATATTTTTTTTATTATTCATTACACTCCTCTATTTTATTTTTCAACTCCAACAAAAATTTTTTTGTTTCGTTAAGGGTTCTCCTTATTTCCTCATCTTCCATTTGTTTTTCCATATGGGCTCGTGCTTGAAGTCCTAACTTTACAACTTCTTTTTGCGCAGGAGTTAATTCAAACTTTTTTTCCTTTTCTTTTAAAACCTTTTTTGCTCCATCTATGGTGTATTGTTTTTCTTTTGTGAGGTATACGATTTTTCTCAATAATTCTATATCTTTCCATCTATAAAAACGTACTCCTCTCTTATTTTTATATGGTTTTAGCCCTCTAAATTCTTTTTCCCAATATCTAAGAGTAGAGTAAGGTAGGTTAAGTATTTTTGAAACCTCTGCTATTGAATAAAACAACTTATCTTCCATGCTATTATTTTTTATTAGGCAAAATTACTAAAAATCTTATACTTTTCTCTACTTTTATAAATGTTTTTGCACCCCGTAGGTGCACTATAAGTGCAAAGCCGTTAACTTTAATAGGTTAGCACATGCACAGCCTGTTTTATAAGGGCATAGCCGTTACTCTGATAGATTGTTATAAGTTAGAATAGGTTGAGATAGAGCAAAGCCACAGGCTTAGCCTGTTTTATAAGGGTATAGCCGTTAAAAAAAGTAATACGCTTTGCGTATATGCTAACTTATGCTAACCTATCAGAGTAACGGCCCTACTCTTACAAAACAGCCAGTGGATGCGTTTACTGATTATCAATAAGTTGCAAATAAAAAGTGTGCACGCGTTTGGTCGGGTCGAAAAATATTCGTAACTTTGTAAGAGAAAAATAGCCCTATCTTAAAATCCATCATTTTTACCTTTGTAACTACTTGATAATCAATAAAAACGAATCTTCGTTTCATTTTATCGAAACGAAGATTCGTCGAAATAAAACGAAGATTCATTTTTGCAAAATCTCGTTTTCTAAAAATTTTTCTTCGAAAAACTCTTCGAAAACGCTGAAAATGAGGAAAAAAGCCTGATTTTGCCCCTTCTAAAAAGGTTAACTATCTGATAATCAATAGTAGTACCCTTATTTTTTGCTTTTAACTATGTATTTACGCGATTTCCCGAAAAAATTTTTTGGCTGTTTTTTATAGGTTTTTATAGGTTATTATGAGTTATGCCCACCGGGTACACCCACAGGGCGTCTTATTAGGGCAAAGCCGTAGCCACAGGCTGTTCTATTGGGGCAAAGCCGTTTTCTTACAGAGGTTAGGATAGGGCAGAGCCTTTACTTTTTTTTAACGGCTTTGCCCTATCACAACTCATAATAACTTATCATAATCTATGCTAACCTATACATTTTTATCAAAATAATCTCTGTTACTACTTACTTTTTATTAAACTATCAGTAAATTATTTTTTAATATAAATATTTGATATTTAGCAAATAATAAATGAGTGTAAAAATATTTTACAATTTTTATCATATTTTTCTTTGCAGGTTTCTAAAAAGTTTATAATTTTGCATTTCAATTTGAATTTAATATTTGAGTAAAGAAATGTACGCAATAGTAGAAATAGCAGGACAGCAGTTCAAGGTTCAAAAAGAGCAAAAGTTGTTTGTCAATCGGCTTAAACAAGAAGAGGGAGCAAGCGTTACTTTTGACACCGTGATGCTCAAGGACGAAGACGGTAATATTACTGTTGGTACTCCAAAGATAGAAGGAGCAAGCGTTGAAGCAACAATTATCAAACATATAAAGGGAGATAAGGTGTTGATTTTTCACAAAAAGAGAAGAAAAGGTTATCAAAAACTTAATGGTATGAGACCTTATCTTACACAAATTCAAATAAAAGATATTAAGTAATAAACGCTAAAAATACACAAAAGTTATGGCACACAAGAAAGGTGTTGGTAGTTCAAGTAATGGTCGTGAATCTCAAAGTAAGCGTTTGGGAATAAAGATTTATGGCGGTCAAAAATGTATCGCAGGAAACATTATTGTTAGACAAAGAGGTACCGTTCATAATGCAGGAGAAAATGTTGGTATGGGTAAGGATCATACGTTGTTTGCATTGACTGACGGTATTGTAGAGTTTAAGAAAGGTATGAAAGATAGGTCTTTTGTTTCGGTTAGACCTTTACAATAAGAAAATTTGTAAGACACATAATTTTAAAAGTTTTAAATGTTTTTTTTGGGGGAGTTTGACTCTCCACACATCTATACGAGTTTATTATTGAGGATGCGGGAGTATCGAGTAGATAATCGGGGTATAGGGATAGTACATTGACATAGCTGGCGACATACAAAGACTATAGAGCACGAGTTGGAAAAGAAAGTAATAAGAGTACACAGGGGGATGCCTGAGGCTTACAGAGGCGATGAAGGACGTAACAAGTTGCGATAAGCCACGGGGATTGGCAAATGCGAGTTGATCCGTGGATTTCCGAATGGGGGAACCTAATACATTGAAGATGTATTGCTAGTTTAGAGCTAGAGCGAACTTAGGGAACTGAAACATCTAAGTACCTAAAGGAGAAGAAATCAATAGAGATTACGTGAGTAGTGGTGAGCGAAAGCGTAGGAGCCCAAACCACGTACGTTGAGGCGTATAGTGGGGTTATAGGACTACGATAATTGTTTATAGTTTATATTGGAATAGCATGGGAAGGCTGACCGTAGAGGGTGAAAGTCCCGTACGAGAAATAGATTATGGATGGTAGTAGTATCCTGAGTAGGGCGGGACCAGAGGAATCCTGTCTGAATTAACCAGTACCATCTGGTAAGGCTAAATACTACTGTAAGACCGATAGTGGACGAGTACTGTGAAGGAAAGGTGAAAAGAACCGTGGATAACGGAGTGAAAGAGAATCTGAAACCGTGTACTTACGAGCGGTCGGAGCCAAGGATGTTGGTGACGGCGTGCCTATTGAATAATGAGCCTACGAGTTACTGTTATCGGCGAGGTTAAGTACTGTTAAGGTATGGAGTCGGAGCGAAAGCGAGTTTTAATAGAGCGTTGAGTCGATAGGAGTAGACGCGAAACTTAGTGATCTACCTTTGGGCAGGTTGAAGTCATGGTAGTTCGTGATGGAGGACCGAACTGGTAAACGTTGAAAAGTTTTCGGATGACCTGATGGTAGGAGTGAAAGGCCAATCAAACTAAGAGATAGCTCGTACTCCCCGAAAGGCTTTTAGGAGCTGCCTGGTAATAGTTTTATAGGGGTAGAGATACTGATAGGATGAGGGGGAGTCGCATCCTGCTGATTCCTGACAAACTGCGAATACTATAAAATGTTTTACTGGAGGAAGGCTACGGGTGCTAACGTCCGTAGCCGAGAGGGAAAGAACCCGGACTGTCGGCTAAGGTCCCGGAATGTATGCTAAGTTGTTTTTAACGGCGTTAGACAGCAGAGACAGCCAGGATGTTGGCTTGGAAGCAGCCATTCATTCAAAGAGTGCGTAACAGCTCACTGGTCGAGGTGTTTAGCATGGATAATAAGCGGGCATTAAGCATACTACCGAAGCTGCGGGGTGATTTTAGGATCATTGGTAGGGGAGCATTCTACTGATACGATGAAGCAGGTTCGTGAGGGTTTGTGGAGTGAGTAGAAAAGCAAATGTAGGCATAAGTAACGATAATGAGGGTGTGAAACCCTCACACCGGAAGACCAAGGTTTCCTGATCAACGATAATCGGATCAGGGTTAGTC
>CAZVEO010000048.1:0-19890 GCA_964626385.1 uncultured Bacteroidaceae bacterium | reverse complement strand
CAGGCTGTGCCTGTACTTTTGTCATCAATTTATTACACCGAGTTAGCGTTTTTTTAGTATACTTTTGAATTTTTCTGTGATTTTTTGTGATTAGTGTAAAAAATTATATCTTTGCAAAAAATATATATTGTAGTAGAGATGAAAAAGCGTTTGACAATATTATCTGTAGTTATGGGAGTCATGGGAGTGTTCTCCTCTTGCAATAGTGGTGATGATTGCGAGTGTGCTATTGTAGATAAAATAATGACAGGTACTGTAACCTCAACTGTGCAGGATGAACAGACCGGAGAGGAAAGAGTTGACACTACTTATAATTACACCAATGGTGAAACAAGAGATTTTCTATTCTCCGATTGGGACGAGGAATGTTCTAAAATAACAATGCAAGACGTACCAGATAAATGGAGGTCTTTGTTTGCAGATACTTGTAGCATAACTTGTTCTGATAAATAGAAAGACAATGAGAACTGTTATTAAAAATATAAAAAGTCTTATTCAAGTAGAAGATAAGGCTCGTCAAGCTGTATGTGGAGAGGATATGGCAAAAATAAATTGCGTGGACAATGCCTTTTTGCTTGTAGAAGATGACGTTATAAAAGATTTTGGTTTGATGGACAGTTGTCCCATAGCAGATAAAGAAATAGATGCTACGGATAGAATGGTTTTACCTTCTTTTTGTGATTCTCATACTCATCTTGTTTATGCAGGTAGCAGAGAAATAGAATATATTGACAAGATAAAAGGTCTATCATACGAGGAAATAGCACAAAGAGGAGGCGGTATCATAAACTCTGCTTTACGTCTGCAAGAAGCCTCTGAGGAAGAGTTGTATGAAGATGCAATGCAACGTTTGGAGCAGATAATAAAATATGGTACAGGTGCTGTAGAAATAAAATCTGGCTACGGTTTTACCACAGAGGCAGAATTGAAAATGCTTAGAGTAATAAGACGACTAAAAGAAAATTCTCCTCTGACAATAAAGGCCAATTTTCTTGGAGCGCACGGCATACCTTTGGAATATAAAAACAATGTAGAGGCTTTTGTGGAAAAAATTATAAATGAAATGATTCCGAAAGTAGCAGAGGAAGGGTTGGCAGATTTTATTGATGTATTTTGCGATAAAGGATTTTTTACGGTAGAGCAAACCGATAGAATGCTTTATGAGGGAGTAAAAAGAGGACTGAAACCAAAAATACATGCCAATGAACTTGCCGCATCGGGTGGTATACAAGTTGGAGTAAAATACAATGCTTTGAGTGTAGACCATTTGGAGTATACGGGCGAAGAGGAAATAAGATGCTTAAAGGCTTCTATGACAATGCCTACAATTTTGCCGGGTGCCGCCTTCTTCCTTAATATGCCTTTGGCTCCTGCAAGAAAAATGATAACAGCAGGTCTGCCTGTAGCATTTAGTTCTGACTATAACCCTGGCTCTTCACCAAGTGGAAATATGCAACTTATACTTTCTTTTGCTTGTGTTAATTATAGGCTTTTGCCTCAAGAGGCTATCAATGCAACAACTATAAACACTGCTTATGCTATGGATGTTGTTGATACGGTGGGTTCTATATGCATAGGCAAAAAGGCTAATTTCTATATTACAGAAAAAATACCTACATTAGAATATTTGCCATATGCTTACGGAGAAAACAAAGTATATAAGGCTTTTCTAAATGGAAAAGAAGTTTAACACTATTAAAAAAAATGATATTCTTTCCTAATTGCAAAATAAACATAGGGCTATTTGTTACGGGCAAAAGAGATGATGGCTTTCATAATCTTGAATCTATTTTTTACCCTATAGGACTTTGCGATGCTTTGGAAATGAGGGTAAATAATGAAAAAAAAAATACGGAGTTTTCTGTATCTGGACTTGGAGTAAATGAGGGATGGGTGCAGAATGATGAAAACAATAGTGTTTTGAAGGCTTTTTATTTGTTGCAAAAAGATTTTCCGCAAATAAAACCTGTAAAAATACATTTGAATAAAGGTATTCCTTGTTTTGGAGGTTTGGGCGGAGGCTCAGCAGATGCTACTTTTTGCCTTAAACTTACAGATTTTAAATTTAATCTCCATTTAACAAAAGAGCAGCTCCAACATTATGCTTCAATACTTGGTTCGGACAATATGTTTTTTGTTGATAATGAAGCAAGTTTTGTGTATGGAAGAGGTGAAAAAATAGAGAAACTTCCCTTGTCTTTAAAAGATTATTATATACTTCTAATCAAACCTAATGTCAACATTTCTACAAAAGAGGCTTATAGCAATGTGCATATAACAAAAGAGCCTTATAATCTTAAGAATCTAAAGGTAGAAAACATATCTGAGTGGAAAAATTATGTAGCAAATGATTTTGAAAAAGGAATTTTAAAAAAATACTCTATACTAAGCCAAACCAAACAAATGCTATATGATATGGGAGCCTTATATGCTCAAATGTCAGGTAGCGGAGCAACTATCTATGGCATTTTTAAGGAAGAGCAAGATATAGGAGAATTTAAGAAAAATAAAGAGTTATTTGTCTATCAAGAAAAGATAAAAAAATAAAAAAACATACAACCATGAGTGAAATAAGAAATTTGGAACCTAAAAAGGTTTGGGAAAATTTTGATATGCTTTGTGCTAATCCACGTCCAAGCAAGCACGAACAAAAAGTAAGAGCAGCAATTATTGACTATGCAAAACAACACAATATTGCATGCGAAACCGATAAGATAGGCAACATTATATTGAAAAAGCCTGCTACTGCTGGTATGGAAAATAGAAAAGGTGTGATACTTCAAGCCCATATAGATATGGTGCCACAAAAAAATGCAGATGTAGAACACGATTTTGTAAAAGACCCTATACAACCTTGGATTGATGGAGAATGGGTAAGGGCAAAGGGTACTACGTTAGGAGCCGATAACGGTATTGGAGTCGCTGCAGCACTTGCTATTATGACAGATGAAAATTTACAACACGGACCATTGGAAGCCCTGCTTACCATAGATGAGGAAACAGGAATGACAGGTGCTTTTGGTCTGCAAGCGGGAGAATTGGAAGGCGAAATACTTCTTAATCTTGACTCTGAAACAGAAGGCGAACTTTATGTGGGTTGTGCTGGTGGAGTGGATGCTACCATAAAATTAAAATATGGCATAGAGCCTATTCAAGCAGGCAGGTCATCTTTTGTCCTTGCTGTTAAAGGATTTAAAGGAGGACATTCTGGTATGGATATCATACTTCAAAGAGGTAATGCCAACAAGTCTTTATTCCGTATACTAAAGGCTTTGGAATCTCTTGAGGTAAGACTTTGCGAAATAGAGGGAGGTAATATGCGTAATGCTATACCAAGAGAGGCTATAGCTACTATAACTTTGCCGACAAACAACGTGGCAAAAGCCAAAGAAATAGTAGAACAACTATACAAAGAAATAAAAAACGAACTTTCAGAAACAGAAAAAGAATTTAGTATTACTTTGGAACCAACAGCCAACCCAAGCAATATGATGAAAGAGTATTGTTCTAAAAAAATAATCAACACCGTTTATGCTCTTCCTAATGGAATATATAGAATGTCTGACAGTATGAAAAATCTTGTAGAGACTTCTTCTAATTTGGCTATTGTTAAAAGTGAGGACGGAATAGTAAAAATTTGTTGTCTATTGCGTTCTTCCGTTGATAGCGAAAAGAAAGATTTATCTATGATGATGAAGAGTGTGGTGGACTTGGCAGGAGATGAAATAGAATTTACTGGGGAATACCCTGGTTGGAAACCAAATATGAACTCTGCTATCTTAAAAGAAATGCGTGAATTATATCACAAACTATTTAACAAAGAGGCTAAGGTAATGGCAATACATGCTGGTTTGGAATGTGGAGTAATGGGAGGATTGTATAAGAATTGGGATATGATTAGTTTCGGTCCTACTATAGAACACCCACACTCTCCAGACGAAAGAGTTAATATCAAATCTGTTGAATTGTTTTATAAATTCCTTGTTGAAACTATTAAAAACATACCTACCAAATAGTGTTATTAAAACAAGATTTATTTTACTTTTCTAAAACATTAAAGTCCTTGATTTTATTAGGGACTTTAATGTTTTTTATTTTTTTCTTACCTTTTAATTCCTACTCTCAATATAATGTAAGTGGCAACAATCACACAGAAATAAAGTATAACCAAATAAACACAGAAAAATTTCAAATAGTTTTTCCCTCTTATTACGAGCCAAAAGCACAGGAATTGGCAAAAATACTTGATACCATAATTCCAAAAATTTCAGAAAGTTTAACCACCAATACTCCCAAAGTACCAATTCTCCTCCACCCTCCTTCTGCTAAAAGCAATGGCTTGTCAGTTTGGGCTCCCAAACGTATGGAATTTTGGTCTTCTCCTTCTATGGACAATTATGCTTATCCTTATTTTTGGCAACTTGCACTGCACGAATATAGACATTCTTGCCAAATGCAAGCCTTAAATGTTGGTATGACCAAATGGTTAGGCAATGTTTTTGGGGAACATATTGCCGGAGCGGTTTGCGGTATTTGGTTGCCATATTGGTTTTTGGAAGGAGATGCTGTGGTTGCAGAAACTGCTCTTGCTCCAACCGGAAGAGGACAAGACCCCCTTTATAATATGTATTTCAAAGCAATGATTGAGGGGGGACATACATACAAACCAGATAAAATGTTGCTTGGAAGTATGAAAGATTTTGTTTTGGACGAGTATGCTTTAGGGTATTTTATGGTTTCATACGCAAGAGAAAAGTATGGCAAAGATATTTGGGGAGAATGTTTGGAAAATGTGGGCAAAAACTGGTGGAGATTAACTTCCTTTGGTAAAACAAAAAACAAAGAGAACAAATTAAGTTTCAATGATTTATACAATGAAACCTTGTCTTTTATGCAATCTCAATGGCAAGAGCAAAATAAAAGAAAAGACACCTTAAACACACCTGTGCTAAAAACATGGGGCAAAGACACCAAAGAATATTGTCATTACAAAAACCCAATACAAATCAATGATACTACAATACTTGCATTAAAATCTTCGCAATTTGAAACACAACAATTAGTCAGTATAACTCCAAGAGAAGAAAAAACACTCTTATACCTACCTTATTTAGAAAATTCTTATTTTGAATACAAAGATTCTTGCATACTTTATGCTCAATATTCTCCTAATATACGTTGGCAACAAGAAAGTTACTCAGATATAGTGGAATATGATTTAAAACAAGACAAATATAGACGAATAACCTCTAATGCAATTTTCTTTAACCCTATTTATCATTATGCAGACTCATTATTAATAGCCATAGAAACAGATAGCATAGACAATCAAAGACTTGCCCTTATTGTGCCTGATGCAAAATTTTCCAAAAACAGAACGATAAACGAAAGAATACTCTCCTCCTTCTTAAAAAATAAATACCTTACCAATTCCTATGGGTTTTCCTATCCTGCGGTGGACAAAAAAAGCAAAGACGTATTTTTTATTTCTACCAACGAAAACGGCAAACACATAGCAAGATACCACAAAGATACAGAGAAAATCACAGATATTACTTTACCAAGTTATGCAAACATAAGTAGGTTGAAAATTTTTGAAAACAGGTTATATTTCATTAAAGATGTCAATAATTCCTACCAACTCTTAAGTATAGATATAGACAATGTCAATGATGTTCAAATACATACCAACGAAGAATACGGGATTAGCAGTTATTTTATCTATGACAGCACAATAGTTATAAGCACTTATACTCCCAATGGTTATCGTATAGTATCTTTGCCTTACAGTTCTAAAAACTATGATTTAAATTCCTCACCACCTTTGTTTTATTTGACTCAAAGCAATCAAAAACAAGAAAATTTTTTGCTGACAAAAAGTATGATAGAAAAAGACACAATTTTTGAAGTAAAAAAATACAATAAGTTTTTGCATAGTTTCAACCTACACTCTTGGGCACCTGTGTTTGTGGATATACAATCGCAAGAATTAGGCTGGGGCGTAAGTATAATGTCTCAAAATTTGCTTTCCACCTCGGTGCTTAGTGCTGGTTTTAACTACCATATAAACGACAAAAACACATTATTTGCTCATTATACTTATTCTGCTCTATTTTCTATTTTGGACTTCACCTTAAATTTCAGACCACGTAATGTGGGTAGAGATTTAGATTCAAATCTTGTTAAAAACCTTAACTTTGACGAAGTAAGTATTAAATCCGATATAACTTTGCCTTTTACATGGGTAAATAGAAATTTTTATAACAATTTGAATTTAGGTTTTCATTATTCTTTGACAAATATTTTTAACAATGAAACAAAAGTGCCCATTACGCTTTTCAACTCTATGGGTTATTCTCTGCAATTTTCTAACTATGCTTCACAAGCAAACAACGACCTATATCCTCGTTGGGGGCATATTACTTCTGCCAAATATACACGAACTCTAACTTCTGATAATGCTTATATACTTTCGACTTCAAGTCAAATATTCTTACCCGGATTGTGGAGAAATCATAGTTTTGTTATTACTGCATCTTTGCAAAAAAACACACCTGATATCTATTATTTTCCAAATGAAGTTAATTTTGTTAGAGGAATGTACACCATACTTCCCAAAAAGTACTATGGTCTTTTGTTAACTTATAATTTTCCAATAGTATACCCAGATGGAGGTATTAAGAGTATTCTATATATAAAGCGACTTATAGCCCGACCTTTTTATAATGTGGGTTCTTATGATAGAGAGGTGTTTAGGTCTTTTGGTTCTGACCTTGTTGCCAAAATACATGTTTTTAAGATTACCTTTCCTTTGGATGTTGGTATAAGGGTTGGTTATGTTAATGAAACACAGCGTACTTTTACCTCTTTCTTGTTCAATATAAGCGTATAACACCCTAAATCTATAAAAAGAAAAAAATATTGTATCTTTGCAAATATCAATTTACTACGAAAAAGAGTAATGAATAACGAAATAAATACCGAAGAGTTATACGAAAATTATCGTATTGTTGTGGACAAAGGGCAGTCTCCTTTGAGGATAGACAAATATTTGATGGTTAGAATAGAGAATGCCTCACGTAACAAGATACAGCAGGCAGCCAAAGCTGATTGTATAAAGGTAAATTCTTTAAGTGTTAAGCCCAATTATAAGGTTAAACCCAATGATATTATTCAGATTTTTTTGACAACCGAACCAAGAGAAATAGAAATAATTCCTCAAAACATTCCTTTAGATATAGTTTATGAAGATGAGGATTTGATAATAGTTAATAAACATAGCGGTATGGTTGTTCACCCAGCGTATGGCAATTATGATAAGACTTTGGTTAATGCTTTGGAATGGTACTTTCAAAATTCAAACAAAGACAAAGATACTCACCCTCTTTTGGTACATAGAATAGACAAAGATACAACAGGACTGCTTGTTGTGGCAAAGAATGAACAAGCACAAACTTTGTTAGCAAAACAATTTTATTATCATACTATAGAAAGAACTTACACGGCTTTGGTTTGGGGTGATTTTGTAGAAAACGGAGGTACTATAAATAAAAATATTGCACGAGATAGTAAGGACAGAAAAAAAATGGCTGTGTATCTTGACTCAGAAAAAGGTAAAAATGCTATAACTCACTGGAAAGTTTTGGAAAGATTTGGTTATACTACTCTAATACAATGTCGTTTGGAAACAGGACGTACTCATCAAATACGAGTCCATCTTATGAGTGAAGGACACCCTCTTTTCAATGATGCTACCTATGGAGGTGATAAAATATTAAAGGGTACTACTTTTTCAAAGTACAAACAGTTTATCCTTAATTGTTTCGATATGTTGCCGCGTCAAGCCTTACATGCTACAACCTTGGGCTTTAAACACCCAAGAACTAATGAAGATATGTTTTTTTCTTCTACATTGCCTAAGGATATGCAAAGTGTTATAGACAAGTGGAGAAAATACACCGAAAACAGCAAAAACTCATAACACAATTAAAAAAAAGTTAAACTAAGTAAATGTTAGTTTAGATGCTATTGCCACAGGTGTGTAAAATTTATGGTAGTAATTTGCTTTATGTTTACATAAATT
Source organism: uncultured Bacteroidaceae bacterium (assembly GCA_964626385.1). Taxonomy (GTDB): domain Bacteria; phylum Bacteroidota; class Bacteroidia; order Bacteroidales; family P3; genus Scybalousia_A. The sequence continues at coordinate 11,807 of CAZVEO010000048.1, read as the reverse complement.
TGTGTTGCAAAATTGATATATTCCCTTAACTTTTATATAACGGCTTTGCCTGTACAAATTATCGCTTGACAGAGTTATACCTCTATAAAAAACCTATGGGTGTAAACTATAACCTATGTTAATTGATAAAAACCTATCAAAACAAAAAAAACTTACCTTCGCAGGCAAGTTTTTCAAATATTTATTAACCAAAAACATAAATTAAGTTATGAGAACTCAATCGTAGCGGGGACGAGAATTGAACTCGTGACCTCCGGGTTATGAATCCGACGCTCTAACCATCTGAGCTACCCCGCCAACTATGAAAAAAGAACGTTTATATCTCAATGTGTATAATAGCCACATTTTGATTTTGCAAAGGTATAAAAACTTTTACCTTTGGCAAAGGAAAATCTCTTTTTTTTATTGTTTTTTTTCTTTTCAATAAATAATAACTTTATTTTTAACAGATTACAATTATTTTTTTAGCACTTCACTTTGGTTTATTTTTAGCAAAGCTTGTTGTAAAAGTGCTTGAGAAGTAGCAAGATTTACTCTAATAAACCCTTCTGTGCCATACATTGTACCAGGGTTTAACCTTACTTTTGCTTTTTCCAACAGTTGTTGGCAAATATCTTCGCTTGTTTTGTTTAAACAAGAGATATCCACCCAAGCCAAATAAGTACCCTCCATATCTACAACTTTTAAATATGGATATTGTTTGGAGAAGAAAGCTTTCAATAAATCATAATTACCTTTGATATAAATATTAAGTTCGTCTATCCAACTACCTCCTTGTGTATATGCTGCTATCAAAGCCTCTATTCCAAACGGGTTGACATCGCAAATTTCGTTAATATTTATAGCCTTATTTATTTTTTTTGATAATTCGACATTGGAGCAAATAATATTAGCTATTTGCAATCCCGCAATATTAAAAGACTTGCTTGGAGAGGAAAGTACTACACAATTTTTCTCATGTGTTTTGCCTAAAGAAGCGTAAGGAATGTACTTATAACCAGGCAGAACTAATTCGCAATGAATTTCGTCAGAAATAATCAATACTCCATGCTTTTTGCAAATTTCTCCCATCTGTAACAATTCTTGTTTTGTCCAAACTCGGCCGGCAGGGTTGTGAGGATTGCAAAACACAAAGGCTTTTACCTTATTGTCAATAATCTTTTTTTCAAAATCCTCAAAATCTATTTCGTATCTGCTACCATTTAACACAAGCGGAGAATCTACAATATTACAATCATTGTTGCGTATAGAGGAAAAGAAACAATTATAAACCGGAGTTTGTATCAAAATATTATCTCCACTGTTGCAATATGCCTTAATAACAGCAGACAGTGCAGGTACCACTCCAGTTGTATATATAATATTATCGGGAGAAATTCTCCAATTATGACGTTTTGAAAACCATTGAATTGTAGCATCATAATACTTTTGTGGCACTAAGGCATAACCAAACACTCCGTGCTTTACTCTTTTTTCCAAAGCCTGTTGAATGCAAGGAGCAACCTTAAAGTCCATATCTGCCACCCACAAAGGTATTACTTCCTCCTCTTTATCACTATCCCACTTTACAGAATTGGTATTTCTTCTTTTTACTATGGTGTCAAAATCATACATAAAGCCTCTATTTTTTTTAAGCGTCTATATTTGCATAGGAAGCATTTGCCTCAATAAATTCTCTCCTTGGAGCAACCTCATCTCCCATTAGCATGGAAAATATTCTATCTGCCTCTGCACCATCGTTAATGGTTACGTGTCTTAATATTCTTTGTTCAGGGTCCATTGTAGTAGACCAAAGTTGATCTTCATTCATTTCTCCCAAACCTTTGTAACGCTGTATTTCCACTCCATTGCTACCTCCAAGTTCTTCTATTATAGCAAGTCGTTGTTCATCTGTCCAACAATAACGTTTGAAACTATTGCCTTTTTTTATAAGATACAAAGGTGGAGTGGCAATATAAACGTGTCCTGCCTCTATCAATTCTTTCATATAACGGAAAAAGAAGGTAAGTATAAGCGTAGCAATATGAGAACCATCCACATCAGCATCTGTCATAATAATTACTTTGTGATAACGCAACTTGTCCATATTCAGAGCTTTGCTATCTTCCGCTGTACCTATGGAAACACCCAAGGCTGTATATATATTTCTTATGGACTCAGAGTCCAAAACTCTATGAGTCATGGCTTTTTCCACATTAAGAATTTTTCCTCTTAAAGGTAGAATTGCTTGATGTTCTCTATCTCTACCTTGTTTTGCAGTACCTCCTGCTGAGTCTCCCTCTACCAAAAACAACTCACATACAGATGGGTCATTGCTTGAGCAGTCCGCCAATTTGCCCGGCAAACCGGCAACTCCAAGTATAGTTTGTCTTTGCACCAATTCTCTTGCTTTGCGAGCCGCGTGTCTTGCTGTTGCTGCAAGTATAACTTTATCTACTATTTGTTTTGCCTCCTTTGGATGCTCCTCCAAATATATATTAAGTTTATCAACAATCATTTGAGAAACTGCACTAACCACTTCACTATTTCCAAGTTTGGTTTTTGTCTGTCCTTCAAATTGAGGCTCAGAAACCTTCACAGAAATAACCGCAGTAAGCCCCTCTCTAAAATCATCGCCCGATATTTCAAATTTAAGTTTTTCAAGCATACCCTCTTTTTCAGCGTAGTTTTTCAAGGTACGTGTCATTCCTTGACGAAAACCTTGCAAATGAGTACCGCCTTCGTGTGTGTTTATATTATTTACGTAGGAATGAAGATTTTCGGTAAAGGAGGTATTATACTCCATTGCTATTTCTATAGGAATACCATTTTTTTCTCCCTCTATATATATAGGCTCGGGGGTAAGTTTTTCTTTGTTGCTATCTACGTAATTGATAAAATCTTTAAGTCCTTCTGCTGAAAAGAAAGTCTCTGTTCTCCAATTCCCTTGCTCATCTTTTTCTCTTTCATCTGTGATTTTCAGAGTTAAGCCTTTATTCAAAAAAGCCAATTCTCTAAGTCTTGAAGAAAGCGTATCATAGTCATAGACAGTAGTGGTAAAAATCTCATCATCAGGCAAAAACTCTACTATTGTTCCTCTTTTGTCTGTTGTACCTATCTCTCTAACCGAATACAAAGGTTTGCCTCTTTCGTATTCTTGCTCATACATTTTACCATCTCTGCAAACTGTTACATGAGTATGTTTTGAAAGTGCATTAACACAACTGACTCCCACACCGTGCAAACCGCCAGATACCTTATAACTACCTTTATCAAACTTTCCTCCTGCGTGTAGTACCGTCATAACAACTTCCAAAGCTGAGCGGTGTTCTTTTTCGTGCATATCCACAGGAATACCTCTACCATTGTCTTCTACTCTTATAGCATTATTTTCCAATATTCTTACATCAATATTATTGCAATATCCTGCCAAAGCTTCGTCTATGGAATTATCCACTACCTCATAAACCAAGTGATGAAGACCATTAGCATTAACATCTCCTATGTACATTGCTGGTCTTTTTCTCACTGCTTCCAAACCCTCAAGGACGTTAATATTCGCCGCCGTATAATTGCTATTATCAGTACTCATATATTATTTTGATTTATTAACTACTCTATAAATAAAAAGCAAAATTACAAAAAAAATACCAAATAGAGAAAAAATACACTTAACTATCACTCTTCCCTTTTCATTTCTAAAGATATAGAAGAAAGTATATAATTTTAAATACCAAGAAGTATCTCTGGTTGTGGATTTGCCCTTATAAAACACCCTGCGGGTGTGGCTTTGCTCTTTACAAATCACCCTGTGGGTGTGGCCTCAGGCAGAAAAAATGTTTATATCTTGTTTGATGGTTTTGATAAAAGAATCTTCTATGTTGATTTCAATGTCTTGTATAAAAAGATTTGCTTTTGTGTTTTTCAGCCTTATAGCATCTTTTCGTGTAGTGATTATCGGCAATTGAATTTTGGATATTTCTTCTAATTCTTTTGAAGTAAAAATATGATGGTCTTCAAATCTCAATACTTGTTTTATATTACAAAAAGTTTCCAAATATTTTTGCAAAGGCAAGGGGTTATCTATTGCCGTGAGCAAAGCAACGTCTTTTCCTTTAAGAGATTTTATATTTTCATTATAATCTATAGAGGCAAAGAAAACTTTTTGATTCTCATCAGGTTTTATTCTGTCTGTTATGTTTTGTTTTTCTTTTTCTTCTAAATCTTTTGGACATTTGGTAAACACTATGTAATCGGAGCGTCTTTTCCCTTTTCTGCTTTCTCTTAATCTACCGTATGGTAAAACAAAATCTTTATAAAAAGGTCTTGCAAACTCAGTAAGTAAGATTGTTTTTGCGGGTTTGGTCTTTCTATACTGATAAGCATCGTCCAAAATAATAACTTGAGTATTAGGATATTTTTGTTTTATAAAACTTATTGCTTTGTTTCTATCCTTATTGACAAAAAATCTAACATTGGGAAATTTTTCCGACATTTGTTTTGGTTCATCTCCTACGCTCAAAAAATCATCCTCTTTGCTTATTTCTCTTATTCCTCTTGTTTTTCTTTTATAACCAAGACTTAACACTGCAACATTAAATTCGTCCTTCAAATTACTTATCAAATACTCAACCATAGGTGTCTTTCCCGTACCGCCAACTCTCAAATTGCCTACACAAAGAACAAATACGTCATCAAAGGTTTTGCTTGCTATTATTCCATGGTCAAACAAAAAATTTCTAATATAAGTAATTAGCCAATACACTTTTTTTTAATTTCTTATATATAAATAAATACCATCATAATAGGTTCTATATTCAAACAAAGCCCTTTTTGCCTTACCACTAACGGGCAATCCTTCGTAAGCCAAGTAAGTACTATTACATTTTGGACAAACTATCAGAAGGTCATTATCCTCCATTTCCACGGTTCCTTTGCAATTTTTTACCACGCAAGAACGCTCAAAGGCAAAAAAGGCATCGCTTGTATTTTCATAGCCCGAATTTCTAACAACCAATATTCCTCTATTACCCCCGTGCAAATATATCCAACCTCTACGCCCTGTATTCAAATCAAAATACTCTGTGCTTTCAGGGTCTATATATATATTTACGTACCCCCATTCGTCAAATTCGTCATTACAAGACAAACAAACGCAAGATAAACACAGTAATATAAAAAATTTGATTTTCATTTTTTCTTAATATTTTTTCTTTATTCCTCTGCTACAAAGAATGTTGTCAAAACAACCTTTCCTACTTTTAACAGAGATTCTTTGCTTATGCAATTTATATCGTCTTGTGTAGTGTGCCAATGAGGGAAAAAAGAGCCGTTGGCAGAATTATGCACTATATCTATTGTTGGTATTTTGGCATATCTATTTACAAAAACATGGTCATCCATTACACTGCCTTCCTGCACATCTACAAATATGTTATCATAGCCTAAATCTCTTGCCACATTCCAAACATTATTCATTATTATAGGAGCATAAGACATGGAAACATATTCTTTAGTAAATCGCAAATCTTTTGCCCCAACCATATCAAGCAATATTCCATACTTTGCTCTATAGTAAGGTATGTGGCTATTTCTTGACCAATATTGAGAACCTAAGCACCAATCTGTTTGGTCTTCTGTATTGTTGTCTGCCCATTCGGGTGTGCCTTGGTCTTCCAAATCAAATAAAACTATATCCAACCCTTGTTTTAACTCTTTTCCCTTTAACAATCGAGCTATCTCCATAAGAATACCTACTCCACTGGCTCCATCATTGGCACCTATTATTGGACTATGGTGAAGGGAGGAGTCTTTGTCATTATCAGCCCACAAACGAGAGTCCCAATGAGAGCATAAAACTACTCTATCGGTAGCCTCCAAATTAAAAGAGGCTATAATATTTTTACCTTGTACTTTTTCATTATTCCATAGCATTGAAGAAAATTCCTGTACATAAACAGTATCTGCTTTGTCTTTTAAAAAGTTTATCATCCACTCAGAGCAGTCTTTTGCGGCTTTGGACATAGGAGTCCTTGGACCAAAGTCACATTGTATTTTTACATAATTATAAGCCGAGTCTGCTGAAAAATCAGGTATCTTTACATTTTTATAATTTACAGAACTAATAACACTGTCTTCTGCTTGTTTTTTACCACAAGCTCCCAACAAGAATACCATACACAAACCAACAATAACAATTCTACTTTTCATAATAATCATTACTCAAATTTTGTAAACTAATAAAAAACATTGCACTGCAAAGATAACTTATTTTTTCAAAAAATATTTTCTAACTTTGCAAATATATTTGACTTATAAGAGAAATTTGTTTCAAAAAAATATTATGGCAAAACTATATCTTTTCCCAACTCTGCTTTCTGAGGTTGCTTGGCAGGAGAATATTCCTCAAAACAATGTTGATAAAATACTTTTATGCGAAAATTTTATTGTAGAAGAACTAAGGACAGCAAGACGTTTTCTAAGAAAAATAGGTTATACAAAGGACTTTGAAAAAGTGAGTTTTTCTTTGCTTAATGAACACACTCAGCCTTTGGAATTGTCTCAAATGTTGTTTTGTTTGGAAAAAGAGAATAAAGATGTTTTCCTTTTATCAGAGGCGGGTTTGCCTTGTGTGGCGGATCCGGGTGCAAAGTTGGTTGCTTTGGCACAAGCAAAAAATATAGAGGTTATTCCATTGGTTGGTCCTTCGTGTGTATATATGTCCTTGATGGCTTCAGGTTTTAATGGACAAAATTTTGCTTTTGTTGGTTATCTTCCTATAAAAGAGGACGAAAAACAAAAACGCTTAAAACAATTGGAAGACAGATTGTACAAAGAAAATCAAACTCAAATATTTATAGAAACACCTTATCGCAATGACAAATTGTTTCAATTCTTGTTGCAAACTTTAAGAAAAGAAACCCTGCTCTGTATTGCCACCGATATTACGGGCAATAACCAGAGCATTAAAACAAAATCCATAAAAGAATGGCAAAAGAACAAAGATTTTCTTATAGGTAAAAACAATACTGTTTTTCTTTTGGGAAGATAATCAACCCATTTTGCCTGTAAGATATGCTTTTGTCCTTTCATCCTTAGGAGAGGAGAACATATTTGCTGTTTCTCCATATTCTACAAGTTCTCCCAAATACATAAACATAGAGTGAGAAGAAATTCTCATTGCTTGTCCCATATTGTGAGTAACTATAAGAATAGTAACCTCTTTTTGTAGTTCCAATAACAACTCCTCTATATGTTTGGTTGCAATAGGGTCAAGTGCCGAAGTAGGCTCGTCCATTAGCAGAATATCAAGTTTCATAGCCAAAGCCCTTGCTATACACAATCTTTGTTGTTGTCCTCCCGAGAGGAAAGTACCTTTTTTATTCAGAGTATCTTTTACCTCTTCCCATAGAGCAACACTTTTTAAGCATCTTTCCACTGTGGCATCTTTTTCGCTTTTGGAAAGGTGAATACCGTTAAGAGTAAAGCCTGCCAAAACATTATCATATATACTCATTGTCGAGAAAGGAGTTGGTCTTTGAAACACCATTCCTATACGTCTTCTTACCTCAATAGGCTCCATAGAGAGAATATTTTCTCCGTTTAGTAATATTTCTCCGTTAACGCGAATGTTAGGATAAAGATTATGCATCAAATTGACCGCTCTTAGCAAAGTAGATTTGCCACAGCCTGAAGGTCCCATAATGGCGGTTATTGTATTTCTTTCAACACTAGCTGATACATATTTTACAGCCATTGTTTGTTTGGTATATGATACACAAGTTTTCTTAAATTCAAGTATTGGTTTTATTGTTTCCATTTTTTTGCAACGTATTTAGCAATAATATTTAAAGTAAGTACAAATAATAATAAAAATAAAGAAGCACCCCAAATCAATTCTTGTAGATTGGGATCGTTAAAAAATTCCCAAATAAGCAGAGGAACAGCAGAGATAGGTTTGTTTATAGACCACTGAATAAAAGAGCAACCAAGAGCAGTAAACATCAATGGAGCAGTTTCTCCTATTACCCTTGATATAGCCAATAATACTCCCGTAAAAATACCTCCAAAGGCAGAAGGCAACTGCACTTTTAGCATTACTCTCATTCTATTGCCTCCCAAAGCCAAACCAGCCTCTTTGAGAGAGGAGGGGAGAATTTTGAGAGTCTCCTCTGTGGAGCGAATAATCAAAGGCAACATCATAATACAAAGAGCCGTACTGCCCGCTATTGCCGAATAGCCTTTCATTGGTATAACTATCCATATATAAACAATAATACCTATTATAATAGAGGGTACCCCTTGCAAAAGGTCAGTCAAATAACTTACCACTTGAGCAAAACGTTTTTTGCTATTTTCTGATAAGTATGCTCCGCACATAATACCTATTGGTACAGCAACAATTATAGCCATAGAAAGCATTATCAGAGTACCTATTATTCCGTTTGCTATACCTCCCGGTATTGGTTTTCCCTCTGCTATGGCTTGCATTGTGTTATAGGCTGTGGGAGTGGGTTGAGTAAGAAAGGAAAAAGACAATTGCTTATAACCTTTCAACAAAACCTCCATAAGAATAGCAAACAAAGGTACGGCAGTCAATAGAGCAAACAAACATACTGCACACAATAGAAGTTTGTTTTTTATTAAGCGTTTTTTGATACTTGTTTTTGTCATAGATTTATTATATTCTTGCGTGTTTTATCATCATTTTGCCCACCATATTGATAAGGGCTGTTATAAGAAATAAAAGAAGTGCTATTGCTATAAGGGAGGACAACCTCAAACCGCTTGCCTCACCAAATTGATTGGCAATAATGGAAGACATGGAATTGCCTGTTGAGGTTATGGAGTGAGGTATGTTATTTGTGTTGCCTATAAGCATGGTAACTGTCATTGTTTCTCCTAAGGCTCTACCTATTGCCAAAATATAAGCAGAGAAGATACCCGAGCCCGCTACGGGGAAAACCACTTTTCTAACCACTTCTGCCCGAGTTGCTCCCAGACTATAAGCCGTTTCTTTTAACTCGTTTGGTACCATTTTTATAAACTCACTGCTAAGCGAACAAGCATAAGGTACTATCATAATAGCCAAAACCAACGAAGCCGTGAGAATACTTGACCCTTGAGGTGAAAGGTTTAAGGACATAAGTATGGGTCGCAAACTATAAAACCCCCACAAACCATATATAATAGAAGGAATACCTGCCAAAAGGTCGGTAACGGTGCTAAGTATTGTAGCAATGCGAGTATTTTTGAAATATTCTCCCACAAACAAAGAAGTAAACAATGAAAAAGGAATACAAATCAACAAAGCCAATAAGGTAGTCAATAAAGTACCACTAATAAAAGGCAAAGCACCATATTCCTCCTTACCTTCGATATAACTCCATTGTGAAGAGGTTAAAAAGTTGAAAAATCCAAAATGTTCAAAAGCCTCATAAGCATCGGTAACGAGGGCATACACTATGCCCCCGCACACCAACGGCACAACCAAAGCCGAAACAAACAATATTATTTTATAAATCTTGTCGTTCATATACAAAGTATTGTTATTTTAGAATTGGTTGTCCGTCAAAGGTAACAGATTTCAAATTTTTTAGACTCAATTCCTTAGCTTTTGCTGGCAAAGGTGCGTAATGTACTTTTGAGGTAATATCTTGAGCCTTATCTGAAAGAATGTATTTTAATAATTCTATTGTTGCTTGGGCTTGCTCTTTGCTACGGTCAGCGTAGTGTTGCTCCTTATATATTATTATCCAAGTAAAGCAACTTATAGGGTAGGCTCCCGTTGCGTCAGCGTTGGTTATAGAGCAACGAGTATCCTCAGGTATTTCTCCTGCCGCAGCAGCTGAAATGCTCTTGGTAGTAGGTTCTACAATTTCTCCCTGTTTGTTTTTTATCTTTGCATATGGTATTTTTTGAGCAAAAGCGTACTCAGAACCAACATAACCTATCGAGTTTTTTGTCTGAGAAATAACACTTGCTACACCCGGGTTACCTTTTGCTGCTTGACCTTTAGGAAAGTTTACTGATTTGCCTGCTCCGTATTTTTCAGCCCACTCACTACTTACTTTACTCAAATAATCAGTAAAAACAAATGTTGTACCCGAACCATCGGAGCGAAAGACTGGAATAATCTCTTTATTTGGAAGGTCTATTTCTGGGTTAAGAGCAACCAAACGCTCATCATTCCATTTTTTTACTTTGCCTGCAAAAATATCAGCAATCAATTCTCCGTCCAAATTTAAATTCTTTACTCCGTCCAAATTATAAGCCAATACAACAGCTCCCATACAAGTAGGCACATGAATAACCTGAGGCATTTCGCTCATTTCCTTATCTGAAAGAAAGGCATCGCTACCTGCAAAATCTACAATTTTGTCTTTCAAATTTCTCACTCCACCGCCTGAGCCTATGCCTCCGTAAGCAACTTCATCTCCGTTGATTTGTGCAAACTTTTCAAATACCACATTGTAGAAAGGTAAAGGAAAGGTTGCCCCTGCTCCGGAAAGTTTTTGTCCTTTGCCATTACCATTTGTTGCACTACCTCCGCAAGAAGCCATAGCAAAAGCCACAGCAACTAACATCATTGTTCTTAAAAAAATCTTTTTCATTTCTCTATTTATTTTTTTTATGTTAATAATATACTTACTTTTTTTGTGTTTTATAGTCCAAAATAACAATTTATATAACCCATATACACATTGTCCTCGCCAGAGGCTTTTGGCATATTTACTCTAAAATTAGGTGCAATTTTTACATATTTGCTTACCTTAAATTGTGCGCCGATTATTGCTGCCGATTCGTCTTTGGCTATGTTCCAATCGTCTTTGGAAAATAAGTCATCGTATCTTGCATAAAGTTCGGTGTGGTCAGTCAATTTTACAGAAGCAAATATTGAATAACCATTTTGGTCTGCATCCTCTTTAAAGGAAGAGTTTTGCATCAAGTTGTACTCAGCTCCTATGGTAAATCTTTCGTTTTTATAACCAGTGAAAGCTGCTAAATTAATGGTGTTTTTTTGGTTGTCCTCTGTTTTTTCATTTATTGCTCCGTAAAGACGAATTGACCAACCTTTGATAGGAGTTAGTGTCAAGCCCAAACCATAGTTAAGTCCATCATCTTTTTGTACCTTTTTGTAACCCTCGCCATTTACTATTATAGCATCTGCAGAAAACCAATCAGCAAATTTGTAAGCCACAGAAATACCCAAATCGGCACTGCTTCCAAATTTATATTGGTCTTGGAAAGATTTCATAATGTAACGATAGCCCCAAAATTTTTCTTGGAAATTGAATTGCGTTGTAGAAATAAGTCCTCCGTTAAGGGTTAGACCTCCTTTTTTCCATTGTACCAAAGCATTTTTTATATAGGCAATGCGATGATAATCCTCTACATTAGAAGATTTACCAATGTCCATAACTCCTTTAACAGAAAGTCCATCATTTAAGTTATACTCATACCCCAAATAAGTTCTTTCCAATTCAAAGGCTTTTTTGTCTTCGCCAAAGTTGAAATTACTAAATACTTGTACAATACCTTTACCCTTAGGCTCTGAGGTCTTTGTTTCTTGTCCTTGCGAAGTTACACACATAAACGCAAGAGCACTTGCTAATAAAACTTTAGTTTTCATTCTTTTTTGTAATTTAATTTAACTTTTTTTTTACGTTGCAAAATTACCTTTACAATATTTCAAGAATATTTCAGAAAAGTTATCTTTCTGTTAAAAAAAAGAAAAAGAAAAAACAAAAGAAAACAAAAAAAAACCGTTTATTGATTATCAATAAGTTACAAAATAAAAACGTGCACGCGTTTGGTCAGGTCAAAAA
>CAZVEO010000047.1:0-20379 GCA_964626385.1 uncultured Bacteroidaceae bacterium | reverse complement strand
AAAAAATTTTTTTTTGTATCTTTGCAACACTTTTTTACTTGGAGTAGAGCAAAGAAATATGGAAGAAAATAGTAACGAAAATCTTAACAATCAGCAAACGGATAATAATATAGAACCTATAACCAGCGAGGACAATCATCAACGTCAAATGACCTCTATAAGAGGTATGTATGAAAATTGGTTTTTGGACTATGCAAGTTATGTGATTTTGGAAAGAGCAGTGCCTCATCTCTATGACGGAATGAAGCCTGTTCAAAGACGTATTCTCCACTCTATGAGGGAATTGGAGGATGGTAGATATAACAAAGTGGCTAATATTGTGGGTAATACCATGAAATATCACCCTCATGGCGACTCTTCCATATATGGAGCAACCGTGCAGTTGGGGCAAAAAGAGATAATGATAGATACCCAAGGTAATTGGGGAAATATTCTGACAGGCGACTCGGCTGCTGCACCTCGTTACATAGAGGCACGTTTGAGTAAATTTGCTCTTGAGGTTGCTTTCAATTATAAAACTACAACTTTTCACCCTTCTTACGATGGCAGAAATCAAGAACCTGACACTCTTCCTATTAAATTTCCTTTGCTCTTGGCACAGGGAGCAAAAGGTATCGCAGTAGGTCTTGCTTGTGAAATTTTGCCTCATAATTTTAATGAGTTATTAGATGCTTCCATCGCTATATTGCAAGGAAAAAACTTTGCCATATACCCCGACTTTCAAACAGGTGGCTTAATAGATGTAAGCAAATACAACGATGGATTAAGAGGAGGAAAACTTCTTATAAGAGCAAAAATGACTCAAGAGGATAAAAAAACACTTGTAATAACCGAAATACCTTATTCCACAACAAGCGACTCCCTTATAGACTCTATAGCAAAGGCTACAGAAAAAGGACAACTAAAAATAAAAAAAATAGAAAATAACACGGCAAGTAGTGTAGAAATAAGAATACATTTGCCAAACGATGCTTCCATAGACCAGACAATAGATGCTTTGTATGCTTTTACGGATTGTCAGATAAGTATTTCGCCAAACTCCTGCGTAATAGACGAAAACAAGAAACCCGCTTTTATGCCTGTGAGTGAAATTTTGAGAAAAAACACTCAACGCACTGTAGATTTGTTGAAAAAAGAATTAGAATTGCAACTCAACGAATTAAAAGAAAAATGGCAGTGGATTTCTTTGGAACGTATTTTTATAGAAAACGAAATATACGAAGATATAAAACCTTGCACCACAGATGAGCAAATAAACGAGACAATATTCAAGGGCTTGGCTCCTTTTGTACAACGTCTGATTAGAGAGGTAACATTGGATGATGTTTTGCATTTAAGAAAAATTCCTATAGACAGAATATCAAAATACAATGCCGATAAAGCCAACAAAGACCTTGAAAGCATAGAAGCCGAAATGGAAGAGGTCAAAAACAATTTGGAACATATAATAGATTATTCAATACGTTGGTTTAGGCACTTGAAAGAAAAATATGGCAAAGGTAGAGAAAGAAAAACAGAAATAAGAGATTTTGATAAAATAGAGGTAGTAACAGCGGCGGTTGCAACCGAAAAACTATATTGCAATTACAAGGACGGCTTTGCAGGATATAAATTAAAAAATGATGAAAATGCCAAATATGTCTGCGAATGCTCCACTTTGGATGAAATAATAGTTGTACACAAGGACGGAAAATATTTTGTAAAAAAGGTCGCTCAAAAAGATTTTGTGGGCAAAAATGTTATTTATATTGCTTTGTTTAGACGCAACGATGAAAGGACAATTTACAATATTATGTACAACAATGGTCCATTTGGCAGATGTTTTGCCAAACGTTGTGCCGTCACAGGGGTTATTAGAGATAAGGAATACGATTTTACACAAGGTATAAGTGGTTCAACTTTGCTTTATTTTTCTGCAAATTCCAACGGAGAGGCTGAGAAAGTCACCGTACATTTGAAAGTAAGTCCTCGTATGAGAAAGACAAGTTTTGTTTATGATTTTGCCTCTTTGGATATTAAAAACAGAGGAGCAAGAGGCAATATAGTCAACAACAACCCTGTAAGAAGTGTAGGATTAAAGTCTGGCGGTGTCTCCACTCTTGCTGCTCGCAAAATTTGGTTAGATGATTCTGTTATGAAACTCAATTCTGACGAGAGAGGTATTTTGTTGGGCGAATTTGGAGCAAATGACAAACTGCTTATGATAAACACAGAAGGGTGGTATAGAATAGTAGAGCCAAATTTGTCTTTGCATTTTGAGGACAATACTTTGATAATAGAAAAATACAACCATAATAAGCCTATTACCATCATATACAAAGATACAGAAACAAAAACCACATATATCAAACGTTTTATTCCCGAGCCTATATCTCAAAGCAAAATACCTTTTGTAGAGGAAGGCAAATCTGAGGTATTGTATTGCCTTAATGATTGGTTGCCTGTGATAAGCATAGACGGGCAATCTATAAACATAGCGGAACAAATAGACACCGTAAAATACCGTGCCAAAGGAAAAAAGATAAGCAAAGATAAGGTAAAAATAAAAATATTGGAACCTTTACCCTACACTGAGCCTATAGAAGAGGAAAACATTATAGAAGAAGAAAACTCAGAAACAAACTACGAAACACAAGAGGCAAAACCCCTTATGGAATACTCCGATAAAGATTTTAACCACGATGATGACGACAAAATACAAGGTAGCCTATTCTAACAGGCATAGCCTGTTTTATATTGGCACAGCCGTTACTTTTATAGGTTATCATAAGTTATTATAAGTTAGCACAGGTACGGCTTGAATTCACAGGGTGTTTTATAGTGGCAAAGCTGTTAAAAAGAGGCTGTGCCTAAAGTTTTGCGTCTATAAAAAAATGAGGTTTTGCTTAGCGTTATCATAACCTATCATAACCTATGCTAACTTACACTAACTTATGCTAACTCGCTGTAAGGAGCTATCGTTGAGTTATCAAAGTAATGGTTTTGCTATATAAAACAGTTTATGGTGGCTATGGATATAAGACTATTGAAAAATTGTGATTTAATTTATTTTTACTAATTTTGCAACCTCAAACTTTCGGTGCCTTTTTTAATAGAGGATAATAGGGAATTGGGTGCAAAGCCCAAACTATACCCGTAGCTGTAAGTTCCTTGAAGACTGTAAAATATTCTTTATAGTCATTGTTTCCTTTTGAAGGAAATGAGAAGACTTTTTTTAACAGTTGGAACAAGTCAGAAGACCTGCCAAATAGTTTGACAAAAATCGTAACTTTCGGGTATTAAAGAGACGGTAAAGTGATTTTTATCTTGCTTATTATGGCTGATAAGAGACAAAAATCTGCTCTTCTTTACAAGAATTTACGGTATGTTTTATTTATCAATTAACAAAAAAAACAAGAAAAAACGTTAAAGAAATGAAAAAACGTATTGTGAGTTTGATGGCTTTGTTGCTGTCTTTTATGAGCATAAATCTTTCTGCTCAAAGTTTAACTTCTGTTGCTCCAAATGGAGATTTTACTGCTGATGATATAGAATATTGGGTAGGCGAAGGAAATAACGAAGTTGGACTAATAATTTATTATAGTCAACCCTCTTTAGGAGAAGATTGTTTTGTTATTGGCTATCGTTGTGATGATAATGTTTCTTTACAAATGGCTCTGCAAGATATTGCTAACAACGACTCTCGTTTTTCTGTAGATATTACCAGTGGGTTTCTAAACGACTTTGCTTTTGATAGAGATGAGGATGGTGTTTATGAGTATTCTATTGATAACGCTGAAGTATCAAGTGGTAGTATGCAATATTTTATGACAAAAACCGATTGTGCTTTTAATAGTGGTGTGGGTAGTAGTATGCAGGGAAATACGTGGATGAGTTTGGAAGTTGGAGGTATGAATGGTTGTTTGGTGCAAAATATAACATACGTTCCTGTTTCTTCTATTGGAGGAAGCACACCAGATGATAACTGCGATATTACCTCTTTGCCTTATACAGAAAATTTTGACACATACGGCATAAGCGGTAGTGGAAATTATACTTTCCCTACTTGTTGGACAAAAATAAGCACAGGCAATACACCAAATATTTCCTCAACTAATCATGCCGGAGGTGGCGGATTGTATATGCAAGTTGCTAATAATTCTCAAGTGGTTGCTGTTTTTCCAAAACTTGCTGACAATATAGCACTAAATACTCTTTCAATGAATTTTTGGGGAAAAGTCAATACCATAGGCAAAAGGATAGTTTTGGGAGTTATGACAGACAAAAATGATATATCAACTTTTGATACCATTTGGGCAGAAACCCCTACTTCTAAACCATGGCAAGAATACAACGTAGATTTTTCTCAATACACTGGCTCAGGCAAATATATAGCCTTTATGGCAAAGGGCTGGTCAGATGTTGGCAACGCTTACTATATAGATGATATAGAATTGATAGTAACTCCTGCTCCAACTGTTAATGACCCTACAATGACAGACGAAAACATTGTTGCATGGGCAAAGGGTATAGAGGTTACAAGAGCAGAAACTATAACAACAGGTAAATATTATGATGCTATAGGACAAGCAAATACTACAAAATTTGTTGCTATAAACAACGGAACGGCTACTGCTACTTTTGACCGCCCTATAAAGAACGAAAGTGGAGATGATTTTGTAATATTTGCAAACGAAAGTGGTAGTCAAGGACAAGCCTTTGTTGAAGTTTCTTCAAATGGAGTAAATTTCTTTAGATTTGACAATAAAACTTCTATATTACAAACAGGTTATGGCACTGCTTACGATCTTGAGGACTTAGCAGATAATGACAGTTTGGATAAAAATAATATTCGTTTAATACGTTTGGTAGATGATGGTATTGGTGGTTTTAATCTTGCAGGTATAGGTATTTACAACGCAGGAGTACAATATTCTGTTGCCGATTTTGAAAATATGCTTTCTTCTGCTAATACTTACGAAATAGTTGGTAGTTCTACACCGGGAGCAACTCTTATTGGACAAGACGAATACGGTATGGATATGTATTCTAAAGACTATACTAACGGAGGACTTGTTTTCAATGGCTTAGCTCTTTATGATGGAGCGTTTGCTATTGGTTGGGGACCTTCTAACCTTACTACAAACTCTGGTTATTATGCTTCTTCTGCAGGAGCCGCTCTTGAGGGTGCTGGTAATGGTTATTTGCAAGGATATTTTTCTGATTATGCTGGAACTACAGAACATTTAACAGTTGTTACAGATAATAACTCTACATTCTTACCACAAGGAACATATATTTGCCAAAGTGCAGCTTCTTATTCTGATGCTCAAAC
Organism: uncultured Bacteroidaceae bacterium; assembly: GCA_964626385.1. Classification (GTDB taxonomy): domain Bacteria; phylum Bacteroidota; class Bacteroidia; order Bacteroidales; family P3; genus Scybalousia_A. Next base: position 15,065 of record CAZVEO010000047.1, on the reverse strand, counting down.
ATTGACAACTAATGATAATCAACCTGGTTGGATGAGAATAGTAGCAAAGGGCTATAATCAAAATGGTGATTCCATCGCTTCCTCTTCTATATACTTGGTAGATAAATCAACAGGAGGTGTTGGCAATGTTAAGGAATGGCGTTGGTTGGATATGTCTAACTTTGGCGAGGTAGCAAAAGTGAGATTCTTTATGGAGTCAAATTATGCCAATAATTTTGGTCTATTGATTACATCTTACTTATGTATGGATAATTTTGTTTATACGGCGGGCAACGAAATGCCTTGTACACCTCTTACAGCAAGTATTACTGAGACTTTGTGTTATGGAGAGACATTCACATTTAACGGACAGACCTATAACGCTACTGGTACATACCAAACGACCGTTGCAGGACAAAACGGAGATTGTGATACCAACTACACAATTAATCTTACCATTTTGCCTCAAAACGCTCCAATAAACGATGAGGTTACAATTTCTCAAAGTGAGTTACCATACGAGTATCATGGACAAACATATAATGACTTTGGTACTTATAGCGTAACTTTGCAAGATGAGAACGGTTGCGACCAAGTTTATAACCTTACTCTTGTACATAATTCTAATGTAGCAGAAGTTGAGAGTGGTTTGACTATTAGTTTATATCCGAACCCAACGGATAACAATGCTACGTTAAGAGTTAAGGGCTTAAATGAGCAAGCGACAATAATAATCACCGACCAACAAGGAAGAGTAATACAGACGAAAGTTTTGCCACAAGGCACAGAGACTTTTGAGATAGAGAGCGAAAGACTTGCGAGCGGAGTTTATTATATAAGAATACAAACCACTAACACAATAAGAACCGAAAAACTTATTAAGCAGGCTTAGCCTGCAGGCACAGCCTGTTTTATAGGTTAGCATAAGTTGTTATAAGTTAGCATAAGTTAAGATAAGGGCAGAGCCGTTATATAAAATCAAGGGACACTTAAAAAAAAAGTGTCCCTTTTCTTTTTTTATGGATTTTGGTAGGTTATTTAAGTTATAGTTTTAGTGTTTTTAAATATATTTTCTGTTCATTGCTAATGCGAAAACTTTCTATTGCTTTTTGTATACTACGATTATGTGTCCATTTATCCAAGACAGATTTTTGCAAAATACCTACGGTTTGAGAATAATTTTTTGCTAAAGCTGTAGCAATATACCAAGCTTGCATCATTTTTATATAATACTCCTCTCTTTTTATGGCAACGACTTTGTTTAAGTACTCTTCTTTAAAATCTTCTGCTAAAAAATACTTCATTAACAATCCTATTGCAAAACGGATGCTGTATTCGTTTGTGCTGTCTATCCATTTATATATGTAGGGTAAAAGTTGTTCTTTATTTTTCTTAAAACATTTGGGAGAAAACGCATCACAAGTAGCCCAATTATTTACATAAGGCAAGAACTTTTTAGTTTCGTTAATACAAATATTAAAATCTCTTATTTCTGATACAATGAAAATATGCAATTGATTTTCATCAAAATACTTGTGTGGTAAAGTGTGTAAAAAAACGTTTATATTTTCTTGTTTAAGAAGTCGTTTTGCAAATTGTCGCAAAGGTTTAGTCCTTACTCCAATGATTTCACTTTTTGCTATGTTAGGTATTAATTTTGATTGAAATTCTTTGTATCTTTCATCTTGCAACGCAAAAAGTTCTTCCTCTATTTGTTTTATGATATATTCCATTTTTTTCTTGCAAAGATACTATTTTAAACTTTTTTACGAAACTTGTTTATCTGTAATAATAAAAGATACCTATTTTTCGTTTATGCAAAATAGTAACAATAAAATTGAATAAGAGAAATGAAAGAATCAAATGTAAAAATTTTGACAAGTAGTCTGTTTGCTATTGCAATAATTATTTTAGGACTATTTATTTATAAAGGTTTGCAAACTTTTGCTAACAAAGAAAGAGTGATAACTGTTAGAGGATTAGCAGAAAAAATAGTTGATGTAAATAGTGCTAACCTTACAATTAAATATGTTGTAGGAGGCAATGAAATGAGTGAAGTATTGCAAGAAATAGAGAGAAATAATAAGAAAATTAAGAAGTTCGTAAAGTCAAAAGGATTGACAGAAAAGGAAATTTCCATGGGTGTGCCAAATATAAAGGATAAAAAAAATCAAGCCTATGGTAATGAAAGTTATCTTACTCGTTATTATGCAACTGTAAAAATTTCACTTATGAGCGAAAAGGTGAAAGAAGTAAGAGATATAGAAATGAGTCAATTTGATTTGTACAAAGATGGTATCAATTTGACAACAGAAAATGAGTATTATGACTATAATAACAATAGTGGTTACAACTTCACTAAACTCAATGATATAAAACCTCAAATGATACAAGAAAGTATCAAAAACGCAGAAAAAGCTGCTAACGAATTTGCACAAGTTTCAAATTCTAAGATAAAAGGAATAAAATCTGCTTATCAAGGACAATTTGAAATAATTACAACAGATGATCCTTTGAAAGTAAAAGTTAGAGTGGTTTCTACAATAAATTACTTTGTGAAATAAAAAAATAATAGTGTTTTTGTGCAGTTTTAAGGCTGTGATTTGTCTATATAATACCTAAACTTAAAGAATATATTAAATATTGTAAGGTCATAGTAAAAAAAAGAGACTTATTTTTTAAGTCTCTTTTTATTTGATTATGAAAAGAAAAAAAATTCTTTACGTTAATCGCAATGATTATTTATCCATTTCCATTTGTCTAAGATGCTGAACATATATGGCTTTAAGTCTTTTTTGTCGAGCAACTACCGATGGTTTGGTAAATTGTTTTCTTGATCGCAATTCTCTAACCACTCCGGTTTTTTCAAATTTTCTCTTCAATTTCTTAAGCGCTTTTTCAATGTTCTCGCCTTCTTTAATAGGGACAATAATCATAATTTATACCTCTTTCTTTTTAATTATTAATACTTTTATTTAACTTTTTTCAGTTTGCAAAAGTATAACATTTTGTTATATTTACAAAACTTTTTTCAATTTTTCTTCTAACCACATAGGACAACGCAAAGGTTTTCGTGTATCTTTGTCTACAAAACACAACTCATTCCACCCTTCGCACAAAAGTATTTCTTTATTCTCTATTCGTTTTATTACTTTATAATCAAAGTGTATTTTTGCACCGGGAAGTGATTTAAGAGTAGTGCGTATTGTTATATAATCATCATAAAATGCAGGTGTGTGATAATGTGCATACTGTTCTATCAAAGGCATCATTATTCCATGTTTTTCTATTTCGTCATAACTTACGCCTATGTTTCTCATTGTCTCCTCTCTACCTATCTCAAAATAACGAAAATAGTTGCTATTATGCACGTACCCCATTTTATCGGTCTCATAATACTTTACCCTATGAAAAAAATCAAAAACATATCCCCGCATAAATACTCCTTATTTACAAATAAAAAATAAGACCGCCTAAGTCCATTTTATTGTACCCTCAAACAGTCTCTTTATAAATTATAAAAAAAGAATGATAAACTTAGCATATGGTTATATACTTCATATATCCTTTTTTTACAGCATTGTCCAAACAAGCACTTAATCCTTTTTTGTTGATAGTTCTCATTCCTTTGGCACTAACTTTAAGACTAACCCATATTCCTTCCTCTGGCAAATAAAATTTTTTGTTTTGAAGGTTAGGATAGAATCTTCTTTTAGTCTTTATGTTTGAGTGAGAAACTCTATTGCCGTTCAATGCTCCTCTTCCTGTTATTTGGCAAACTCTTGACATATCTCTATATATTTTTTATTGTTATTATCTACTTTTCTACTAAAACTTTGAGTTTGCAAAGTTACTACTCTTTTTTTTATTGACAAAATTTTTTATCAAAATTGTGTAAAGTATCATATTAAAAGACGATACTTAAAGGAAAGATTCTGCCCTATAAAAACAAACTGTGCCTATAGGTAATAGGTATAAAAAACTAACAAAACAAACAAAGAAAATAAGAAAATCGGTTTACTGATTATCAATAAGTTACAAAAAAAAAGTGTGCACGCGTTTGGTCAGGTCAAAAAATGTTCGTAACTTTGTAAGAGAAAAAGATACCTACCACAAAATTTCCATTTTTTACCACTGTAACTACTTGATAATCAATGATAACGAATCTTCGTTTCGAGAAATCGAAACGAAGATTCGTCGAAATAAAACGAAGATTCATTTTTGTAAAATCTCGTTTTGAAAAAATTTTTCTCCAAAAAACCTCTCGAAAACGCTGATTTTCAAGAAAAATGCCCATTTTTGACCCTTCGAAAAAGGTTAAGTTGTTGATAATCAGTAGTAGCACCCTTGTTTTTTGATTTTAAATAGGTATTTACGCGATTTTCCAAAAAAAAATTTCAGGCACAGCCTGTTTTATAAAGGCAGAGCCTTTACTTTTTTTATAGGTTAGCATAGGTTATTATGAGTTATGCTAACCTATGATAACTCATAATAACCTATAAAAAAAGGAGAGTAGAAAATAATGGTATAGTCTTTCCTTAAGCAACCTTATTCAACATAAATAACTTTAAGCAACTTTAAATCAACCTTAACCAACCTTTTAGTATTATTTTTTTGTAATTTTGCAAAAAAAATAACAAAACATTTTTAACGTATATGATAAAGAATGAGAAATTAAGGGCATGGGTTAACCAATTTTTGCAAGACGCAGAAAAACCCTTTTCAAAAGAGTGGTGTGTTGCATACGGCAAAGTGATTTTAGGCTGTTTTATTTTTGCATTGACAGATTTTTTGATGGTTGTACCTTATGGTATGGCACCGGGTGGCGTTTATGGTCTTATGTCGGTGTTTAATAATCTTTGGGGCTGGCCTATGGATTTGGTTATCTTAATGGATTTGCCTTTGTTTATTCTTGGTCTTGTTGTGCTTGGAGGCAACCTCGGTATAAAAACTTTGGTTTCAGTTATTTTTACTTGGTTGTTTACCTTCCTTGCAGAAAATATTTATTACATACCACAATATGGTTATTTTCCTTTGATACACTCAGGCGAGTTTATTTCTGTGGATGATTTTGTCGCTCTTTCTTCCCAAATGCAAGAACTTTATTTGCCTTTGAGAGGAATTGGCAATAGTGTTATACAATATTTTAAGCCTGATTATTTGCTTAACTCTATTGTTGGAGGCTTAGGCTATGGGGTTTCCATTGCAATGATATTTTCAGCAGGAGCAACCTCTGGTGGTATGGACGTGATAAGTATGATACTGCATAAATATACCCATATTTCATTGGGAGTTTTGGTAATGATAGTAGATTCGGCTGTTGCTTTGACTTCCTTTGTAGTAGGAGGCGATATTCGTTTGCCAATGTTCTCCATTATATTTATTTTCGTAGAAAGCAAGGTTATTGATTTGGTTATAGACAACAAAGTAAATAAAACTATGCTTATTATTACAGAAAATGTTGAGGGTATGAAAACCTTGATTCTAAAAGATTTGGAGCGTAGTGGTACTGTGTTTAAAGGTAGTGGTATGTACCTTAATACAGAAAAAAATATGATATACACGACTGTTAATCGCAAGGAATACAATACAATAAAATATTCTGCAAAGAAAATAGACCCAAAATGTTTTATTACCGTTATAAGTGATACTGAGACCTTGGGAGAAGGCTTTACAGAACTGCCATAGAGAACGGATAATTTAGTTTTTAAAAGAGTAAAGATTAAATTTAAAATTAAAGTTTATGCGGTTTTATGAGTTTTTGTGTAATTTTGCAAAAAAGAAATAAGAATAATATAAAGATAAAAGAGTTATGCAATTTAATGTATCTATAGATATTATGCCTTTGAAAGCATTGTTGGACCCACAGGGTAAGGCTGTTACTTCTTCAATGAAAAATATTAATATAAACAATATTGAGAATGTTAGAATAGGCAAGCATATAACCTTGCAAGTGGAAGCAGAGGATGAAAAAGAGGCAATTGCTTCCGTAGAAAAGGCTTGTAAAGAGTTGTTGTACAACCCTATAATGGAGAGTTACGAAATAACTATTATAAAATAGTTTGCTTTCAAAATATTTTTTGATACACCAAAACTAATATATGAATCCAAAGGACATTGTCATAGAGGATTACGATTATTTTTTGCCAAAAGAGAAGATAGCAAAATTTCCATTACAGCAAAGAGATAAGGCTAAGCTCTTGTTCTATAATGGCAGAGAAACCAAAGATGAGATTTTTTCTTGTTTGCCTAAGTTGTTAAAAGCAAATAGTTTACTTGTATTCAATGATACAAAAGTAATATATGCGAGATTGTTTTTTTATAAAGAAAGTGGAGCAAAAATAGAAATTTTTTGTCTTGAGTCTGTGCAACCCTCAGAAATACAAGAAGCCTTTGCTCAAAAAGAGAAGGTAGTTTTTAAGTGTTTGATAGGTAATAATAAGAAATGGAAAGATGGGGGTTTAAGGGCAAAGCAAGAAAAGAATGGTGAAAGAGTGGAATTATTTGCCAATAGAATAAAGTCGGATAAGGAGTGTTGGTTGGTAGAATTTAGTTGGACGGGGAAAAAGAGTTTTGCTGAAATTATGGAAATGTTTGGCACTATACCTTTGCCTCCTTATTTGGACAGAGATTCATTAGAGCAGGATAAACAAGATTACCAGACAATATACGCAAATTATGAAGGCAGTGTTGCTGCACCTACAGCGGGCTTGCATTTTACAGAAGAAACCTTAGAGGAGTTAGAAAAAAATAATATAGATACAAATTTTGTAACTCTTCATGTTGGAGCAGGGACTTTTAAGCCCGTTGCTTCGCACAACATAGGTAACCATCAAATGCATACCGAGAAAATATTTGTTACCAAATCAACTATAACAAATATTATAAACCATTTGGAAAACGATGTTATTGCTGTGGGAACTACTTCGGTTAGAACCTTAGAGAGTTTGTATTGGTATGGCGTAGAGTTGTTAGAAAAAGGCAAATACTTTACTATGTCCATAAAGCAATGGCAACCATATGAAAAACCAACAAACATTTCAAGTAAAGAAGCTTTGCAAACAATAATAAATTTTTTGGACGAAACAAATCAAGACTATGTAGAAGGAGAAACTCAACTTATAATAGCTCCTTCATACAAGTATAGAATAATAAAAGGTATGGTAACCAACTTTCATCAGCCCAAAAGTACCTTATTATTATTGGTAAGTGCCTTCATTGGTGAGGATTGGAAAAAAGTGTATAACTATGCTCTAAGCCACGATTATAGATTTCTTTCCTATGGTGATGCTTGTCTTTTTCTTCCTTTAAAAGTAAATAACAATTGATGCAATATTTTATAAGACTATGTTTTTTTTATACCTTTGCAAAATATTTTTTTACAAATACTAACTTATAACATTTTTATGAGAAAAATAACTTTGTTGCTATTAGCCTTGTGCTGTGCTATTTCCATAAAGGCACAAAATCATATAAGTAATGCTTTCTTTGAAGCCCGTGCTGGTTTTCATAATGAAGTAAATGACAACAATAAGTATTACAATCATTTTACAGGAGATTTTTTTAATTTTCAAATGTTTGGCAATATAACAGATAATATCTCCTATCGTATTAGACAAAGATTAAACAAGAACCCTTTTGCAGAGGATAATATTTTTAACGCCACTGATTTTCTTTATTTTGATTGGAAAATAGACAACAAATGGTCGCTTCTTGTGGGTAAACAAGAAATTTTTATTGGAGGATTTGAGTATGATTATGCTCCTATAGATGTTTATTATTGGTCAGGCTTTTGCAACGAAATACCTCAAAGTTATGGTATAGGAGCAGCTTTGGGATATTCCTTCAATAAGGATAATATTCTTTATTTGCAGATAATTAATTCTCCTTTTTCCTTAGGAAATAAGGATGATTTATTGGCTTATAATTTGGCATGGTTTGGAAAAATATCTGATTGGTGGAAAACCATTTGGTCAGCCAACTATGTAGAGGGAGAAAATGATAAAGGATTGTTTTATTTGGCTTTAGGCAATAGATTTGAAATAAATAATTTTTACCTTGAGGCTGATTTTACTCAAACAATAAACAACAACGCAGACGATTTAAAATACACCCATGCTTTTGTTGGTAAATTAAATTATAATTATAGGGATAAATTAGACGCATTTATTAAGGGAGGCTATGATAAAGAACCTATAAGTTATTCCTCTGTTTATACAACTCCTTTTAATTATGTGGATAATTACGTTTTCTTTGGAGGAGGAGCGGAATATTTTCCTTTGAAAAATAAAGATTTGAGATTGCATTGTGTTTATTATTATAACGATAAGGACAAAAAGCACAACATAGATTTCGGAGTTACATGGAAGTTAAATGTAGTTAAAAGATAGTATTGAATATTTTTTTAAGAAATAAAAAAAACAATATCATAATGAAACAGAGAAATACAACCACAACTAAACCAACAAAAAAACATGTGAGCCATAGAATAAGGGAAGCACTTATTTTTTTGGTAATTATAGTAGTTGTTTTTGGATTATTGGCTTCTCGTATGGGAATGGCTAATATGATGAACACAATAATGCGTACTGCTCACGACTTGCTGCTTAACACTGTTTTTTATTTGATGGGAATAACAGTTTTGACCGGTGCTTTGAGTAAAATGTTAGCGGAATTTGGAGTTATCAATCTTTTGGAAAAATTATTAAGACCTTTGATGAAGCCTTTGTATAACCTGCCCGGTGTTGCTGCTTTGGGTGGTGTTATGACTTTTCTTTCAGATAACCCTGCTATTATAGCCTTGTCTAAGGATAAAAATTTTGCCTCTTATTTCAAAAAATACCAACTTGTTTCTCTTACCAACTTTGGTACTGCTTTTGGTATGGGCTTTGTGGTTATTATTTCTATGATAGGTTATGGGCAGAACTATCTTTCGGGGGCTTTGGTCGGTCTTTGTGGTGCAGTGTTTGGTAGTATTATTTCTACTCGTTTGATGCAAAGATTTACATTAAAAGCCTATCCTGATATGGATGCTCCTGTGATGACTCAAAAAGAAATAGAACAGGAAGAAGTTTTTGAAGAAGAAAAAGAACAAAAGGAGGGTATATTTATCAGAACTCTTAATGCTTTGCTTGATGGTGGTAAAACTGGTGTAGAACTTGGTATGGCTATTATACCCGGTGTGGTTATTATTACTACCATGGTGCTATTGATAACCAACTCGGCTCCTGCAGATGGTTACAATGGAGGTATAGGTCAGGGTGTGCCTATTTTACCTTGGCTTGCCGATAAAATACATTGGGTTTTTGAGTGGTTGTTTGGTTTTAATCATATGGAATTTATAGCCTTTCCTATGACGGCTTTGGGTAGTGTAGGAGCCGCTTTAGGTTTGGTTTCTTCTTTTGCAAAAGAGGGAATATTAGATGGCAATGCTGTCGCTGTTTGTACTGCTATAGGTATGTGTTGGAGTGGTTATCTTTCTACTCATGCAGCAATGTTGGACTCTTTGGGATATAGAAAACTTATTTCAAAAGCAATACTTGCTCATACCATAGGGGGACTGATGGCTGGTATCTTTGCACATTTCCTATATTTGTTGGTATCTTTGATATAGATATTTTTTTAGGTCGTTATTCTTTTATCAAAAAAAAAGTAAGAGTTTATGGAAGGTATTATTTTTCTTGTATTTATTTTATACACCTTGCTTTTGTTTGGAATAACACTTTTGACTTCACGCAAAGCGGACGCTAAATCTTTTTTTCAGGGCAATAAAAAAAGTCCCTGGTTTGTGGTTGCATACGGTATGATAGGAGCATCTCTTTCTGGTGTTACATTTATGAGTGTGCCGGGTTGGGTAAATGATAGAATGTTTACCTATATGCTTATGGTATTTGGTTATTTTCTTGGCTATTTGGTTATAGCCTTTGTTTTGATGCCTATGTACTACAAACTTAATTTGGTAAGTATATACACCTATTTAGAAAAACGTTTTGGCTATTTTTCCCATAAAACTGGTAGTGCTTTTTTTATACTTTCTCGTTGTTTGGGAGCAAGTCTTAGAATGTTTATAGTTATAATAGTTTTATATAACTTTGTTTTCAAAGCTTGGGGAATGCCTTTTGAATTGACGGTATTGATGTTTCTCTTGCTTATACTTGCTTTTACCATAAAGGGAGGTGTAAAAACTATTGTTTGGACAGATACTTTGCAAACTACTTTTATGCTTTTGGCTTTGGTTTTGTGCTTCCTTATGATTGCTCATAGTTTGGGTTTTTCTTTTGGTGGAATGATAAACCATATATCTCATAGCGAATACTTCACCTTTATAGAAACAGATTCTATTTCTCGCAATTGCTGGTGGAAGCAAATATTGGGTGGAATGTTTATTTGTATAGCAATGACAGGTTTAGACCAAGAAATGATGCAAAAAAATCTTTCTTGCAAAAATATACGTTCTGCTCAAAAAAATATGATAACCTTTTCGCTTATATTGTTTGTTGTCAATTTTCTGTTCCTTATGCTTGGCTCGGCTCTCTATATTTATAAGGCACAAAATGGCATAGAGGCAACGGGAGACGACCTTTTTGCTCAAGTAGCCATAAATTATCTACCTCCTATTGCTTCTATAATATTTATTATAGGTTTGATATCTGCCTTGTATCCAAGTGCTGATGGAGCATTGACTTCTTTGACTACTGCCTTTTGTATAGATTTTCTTAATTTTGAGAATCGTAAAGACAAGACTGAAAAGCAAAAAACTCATATTAGGCATTGGGTACATATAGTCTTTGCTCTATTGTTTATAATAGTTATTATATTTTACTATCACAACAAAAATGAGCATCTTATAGATATACTTTATCAAGTGGCAAGTATAACGTATGGTCCTTTACTTGGTTTATTTGCTTTTGGTTTAAGTAATAAAAGATTAGTGAATGACAAACTTGTACCTTTGATTTGCATACTTGCTCCGATTATTTGCTTTGTTCTAAATAATAATTCAAAAACTTGGTTTAACTATTCTTTTGATTTTGAATTATTGTTGTTAAATGGTCTTTTAACCTACATTGGTTTATTTATTATAAGCAAAAAACAAAAATTATCTAATTGATTTACAAACTATAGAAAAATAATTTAAACATTTTATCTTATTTTATTTGGTCAGTATTAGATTTTGTTATAATTTTGCACTCGCAAACGACCTAACAAGGTTACGACTAATTAGCTCAGCCGGTAGAGCACATCCCTTTTAAGGATGGGGTCCTGGGTTCGAATCCCAGATTAGTCACAAAGAAAAAAGAGGTACCAAAAAGGTGCTTCTTTTTTTTGTAATATGACATTATTTTTTTTGATAAAAAGAAAGCCTAAGTATTTTACACAACTTAGGCTCTTTCTTTTTTTTACTTAATATTGTTTATTTAATGATTTCCAATTCTTTTATAATATTGTCAGCACCTAAGAATTTGTCTATTATAAACAAGCAATACCTTATGTCCAAAGAAATATTTCTGCACAAATCTTTGTTGTAAAGTATATCACTCATTGTGCCTTCCCAATTTCTATCAAAATTGATACCTATAAGATTGCCGTCCTTGTCCATAACAGGAGAACCAGAATTGCCTCCTGTGGTGTGGTTGCTTGCTATGAAAGCCACAGGCATCTCACCCAAAGAATTTGCATATTGTCCATAATCTTTTTTCAAATACAGTTCTTTAAGTTTCTTTTCTACAACATAATCGTAAATATCAGGATTCTCTTTTTCCATTATGCCTTGGAGGGTGGTATAGTGCTTGTATTTAACCGCATCTCTTGGGTAAAAAGAGGCTATGTTGCCATAAGCAACCCTAAGGGTAAGATTGGCATCGGGATAAAACATTTTCTCTTTATTTTTCTCCATTATTTGAGCAACATATACCCTATAAAGACTATCCAAAGAATGTTCGTTTTGTGCAATATGGTCTATATCGTTGTTTATATATTCTCCCCAAATAGGAGACAAAAGTTCTATGGCATAGTCGTTAAGAAGTTTTTTATAATCTTTTTTCTTAAAATTAGTTAAAAATTTCTCTGCTTTTTGACTATTTGTGAGAAGGGTTTGCGAGAATACTTCGGCAAAATATTTACTTGCATTGCCCTTATAAGTTTTTTCTACTCTATTGTTTAGAAAAGAATAGTTGTCTTTGGCAAAATCATTGTAAAAAATAGTCATGGTTCTGACAAAAATAGTACTATCCACTATTCTTTGAGAAGCAAAGTCATTGTTATAATAAGATTGCAAGGAGTTGAGAAGTTTTTGAGTATAAAGTTTTATTGTTTCCTCTTTTGTTGAGTCTGTAGAACAAAGATTAACAAGGTTAAGCACTTGTCTTGCTTGTTTCATCATTTGAGAAGAAAGCACGGCCTCGCCAATATATATTTCTTTAAGTTTGTAAGGGAGGTTGTTATTATATATTTTCTCAAACTTAGGAATAATATCGGTGTAATCTTTCTCAAATTCTTTCTTTTTCTCTATGGCATTAAGAAATTTCAAGCCCTTTACCTCGCCTTGCCATTTTTTCCATCCGTTTGCTATGCCTGCTACGGTGGAGGCATATCTTAAACGTTTGGCAGGAGATTCGTCCATGGCTTGATTATAAACGTTAAGCACTTCTGTGCGAAGTTTTATGCGTATAGGGTCTTCATAGTTCTGTACTTGCTCAACAGCAAAAGAAGTTAGAAATTGTTTTGTAGTACCGGGATAACCAAAAACAAAAGTAAAATCGCCCTCGTTCTTTTCTTTCAAAGAGATTTTCATAAACTTTTTTGGAACATATGGGCGGTTGTCTTTATGGTATGGCGCAGGCTTGTTGTCCTTATCTGCATAGACTCTAAAAACAGAAAAATCTCCCGTATGTCTTGGCCACATCCAATTATCTGTATCTCCTCCAAATTTGCCTATATTGCTTGGTGGAGCGGCTACAAGTCTAACATCATTATAAACTCTATTAACCCACATAATATATTGGTTACCATAATATATAGGTTTGATTATAGCAGAAAGGTCTGTGCCTTCTGTTTCTTTGAGAATAAGGTTGTCCATATTTATTTTTATCAAAGAAGCTCTTTGCTCAGAGTTTAGTTGGTCGTCCACTCCTTGCAAAACCTCGTTTGTAACATCTTTCATATATTGAAGTATTGTTACACTAAGTCCTGGACAAGGCAATTCTTCCTCCAGCTTATTTGCTACAAAACCATTGGTCAAATAATCATGCTCTACGGTAGAGTGCTTTACAATATAGGAGTAGCCACAATGGTGATTGGTAAAGACCAAGCCCTGATTTGAAACAAATTCTCCCGTACATCCACTACCAAAAAGCATAACAGCATCCTTTAAAGAAGCATTGTTTACATCATAAATATCTTTTGCAGATATTTTCATTCCTCTTGCCTGCATATCGTCCTCATTCATAGACAACAACATAGGCAACCACATTCCTCCGTCTGCTTTTGCCAAATTGACCAAAAAGACGGACATAATCAACGTTAAAATAAAAGGTATTTTCTTCATAAAAACATATTTTTCAAAAAGCAAAGATAATAAATTAACCTCAATCCAACACAATAGTATATACTTTTTGTTGCTATATAACCTATTACAACTCACAACAACTCCTGCTACAATAATTAAAAAAAACTTGCGTTTTATAGGGAAAATTATGAGCGTTCTTGTTATTACAAAGAAAATATAAGGCGGTTAATAAAAAGGGATTACAGATTTAAGTAATTTTTTTATGCAAAGTGTAAAAAGTTTAAATACTAATATATTAAGGCTTACCATACCTAATATTATAACCAATATCACTGTGCCTTTGCTTGGCATAGTTGATACTGCTATTGTTGGCCATATTTCCGTAGGTGGCAAGCAAGCAGAATATATTGGAGCCATAGCCATAGGGACAATGATTTTTAATATTATCTATTGGTTGTTTGGTTTTTTGCGTATGGGAACAAGCGGTTTTACTGCTGTAAGTTATGGGGCAGGAGATAAAACAGAACAAATTGATATATTGACCCGTAGTTGTTTTATTGCCATAGTAGGAGCATTGACTTTGATAATATTGCAAAAGCCCATAGGTTTCATTGCAAAAACCTTTATAGATGGTGATGAAAATATCAAAAACCTTGCTTTGCAATATTTTTATATTAGAATTTGGGCTGCTCCTGCAACACTTGGTATGTATTCTCTGAAAGGTTGGTTTATAGGAATGCAAGACAGCAAAACTCCAATGTGGATAGCAATATTTATCAATCTTGTAAACATTCTCTTTGATTTGTTGTTTGTTATGCGTTTCAATATGACTATTGATGGTGTGGCTTATGCAACACTTATTGCTCAATATTCTGGTCTTTTGGTTACATTGAGTATTTTCTTTGTCAAATATTTCAAAAAATATAATATTTCCTTTTCTCGTGCTTTAAAGAAAGAGCCAATGACCAAGTTTTTTAAAGTCAATGGAGATATATTTTTAAGAACTATTTGTATTATTGCAGTCACTTCCTATTTTACCATTGCTTCCTCTAAAATGCCTTCGCCTTTGTTGGCTGTCAATACTTTGATAATGCAGTTGTTTACTTTGTTTTCTTATTTTATGGATGGCTTTGCTTATGCTGCTGAGTCGCTTTGTGGTAGGTTCTCGGGAGCCAATGAGATTAAGAATTTGAGACGTACCGTAAAATTACTGATACTTTGGGGTGTGGGAATGGCTTTGTTGTGTGTGTTGGTTTATGGCTTTTTTGCCAAAGATATACTTTCCTTGTTAACCAACAACAAAGACGTTATACGTGTGGCTCAAAAATATTTGTTTTGGACTATTCTTATACCTATAACGGGCTTTCTTGCCTTTTTGTATGATGGCATTCTTATAGGAATGATAAAATCCGTTATGATGAGAAATGCTATTTTCTTTGCCACTGCTTCGTTTTTTATTATCTTTTTTCTCTTTGGACAAAGCAACAATGCTCTTTGGGCAGGTTTTATTTCCTATTTGCTTTTGCGTAGCGTATTGATGACAATATTTTCTTGGAAAGATATTTTTGGTTAAGCCACA
>CAZVEO010000046.1:19320-20387 GCA_964626385.1 uncultured Bacteroidaceae bacterium | reverse complement strand
GCGTGCACACTTTTTATTTGTAACTTATTGATAATCAGTAAACCGATTTTTTGTTTTTTTGTGTTATTTTTTTTTCGTTTTTTTGTTTTTATAGGTTACAGGCTGCACCCTTAGGTGTTTTATAAAACGCATAAGCGTATGATAAACTTTTTTTTAACGGCTATGCCCTACAAATCACCCTGTGGGTGCAGGCTGTGCCTTCAGCCTGAGGCTGACCTATATGGGCAGAGTCTTTACAAACAATATATTTTAACGGCTTTGCCCTTATAAAACAGGCAATGCCTGTGCCCTTATAAAACACCCTGTGGGTGTGTTTTTTTGTAAAATTGTTAGACAAATGAATAAAAAAGGCTTATCTTTGCAAAAAAACAAAAGCAAATGAAAAAATTGTTACTCTTTATATTGACACTAAACCTATTGGCTACAACAAGTTATTCTCAAGATATAGAAAACGTGGAGGAAGAAAAGCTAACATGGAGTCATAGTGTTGAATTTGGGCTGTACTATATGCACTTTAATAATAATGATAGGATAAAGTTTTCTGACTATAAGAGCAGTTGGAACGGCTTGGGGATATATACCTCTAAGGAAATATTTTATAAAGGTAAAATGAATTTCTTTTTTGACTTTGGGCTTGATATAGGGTGGTTTAAGGATGTTATTATGCTTAATATTCCCGTGGCTTTAAATTTTGGTTATAGGGTGTTTGACTTACCGCAAAGGGATAGTTATTTTATGTTGCATGCGGGTTTAGGATATTTTTATTCCTCTATAAGAAGACATAAAGACGGGTACCTTGGTGGATATGAATTGTTTGATGATGAGCATTTGGAACAACACTCTGCCTTTGTGCCTGGGGGAATAAGGTTTTATTACAAAAGTTTTTTTGCTGATTTTACATATAGGTTAAGATTTGCCAAAAGCAAAGTTAGAATAGAAGGCAACTCAGGTAGTGAGTTTTATCTTTATGAAGACTTAGCAGATATAGATTGGTTACCTTCTAAGAGATTAAACACAAATAATCAAACAAATAGAATAAAAAATATAGATGCTTTTCCTTGGTGTAT
>CAZVEO010000046.1:0-19220 GCA_964626385.1 uncultured Bacteroidaceae bacterium | reverse complement strand
TTTTTATTTGTTATTTACTCCATAACCAAAGAGTGCAAAATCTCCAAGCGTAGGGTCAAGAGGAAAAACTGTTTCCATTTTAAGGGTTATTTCTTTTGCTGTTTTAAAATCTGAGGTTTTTCTTTTTGTAAGTCCTAATTGTTGAGCCTGATAGAAAACATGTGTATCCACAGGAATAATCAAATCTTTAGGAGAAAGCAAGTCCCAAATGCCAAAATCTACAATACCATCCATTCTTACCATCCAACGAAGAAACATACACAAACGTTTGCAAGCGGAATTAAGATTTTGTGGAATACCTTTAACTTCCTTAAATAAAGAGATGATTGTTAACAAGACTTCTTCTGTATTTGTAGGAAAATTAGAAATTTTTTCTTTTATAACCTCTTGCATATTTTTTTCGCCATTACCCTCTACAAAATAGATATTGTAAAGGCTTTGACAAAGTAAATAAAAATCATTATAAGTATAAAATCTATACAAATTTTTTGTTTGCTTATAGTATTTATCAAATTGCCTATTTTTTATGTATAAGTATGGTGAAGGCATATCAAAAGAAAGGTTGTTTAATATTTTGAGAAAATTCTCTCTTTTGCCATAAGCAAACCATTGGCTTATAAAGGCAGAGATTTCTATATCTTTTCTTTCTTTATATCTATGAGGAAAAGAAATAGGGTCGTTATGTATAAACGATTTTGTATTATATTCTAAGGCAAGAGTTTGAAAATATTCTTTATCTATCATATCTCTAAAAAAAAAACAGACAAGAGCAAAACTCACTCTTGTCTGTCACAAAAATATTTATGAAAAATTTAAAATTATTCAACCACAACTTTTGTATTAACAACCATACCGTCAGCGTATGCCTTTACGATATAAGTACCATTATTAAGGCTAGATACAGGAAGGTTTACAGAATTAGAATTTACATTCTCAGTATAAACCAATTGTCCTAAAGTGTTGTAAAGTTCTACTTTGTTCATATTTACAGTAGAGTTGATGCTAACAGTTTCTCTTGCAGGGTTAGGATAAACTCTAAGATTGTTAGTAAAATCAGCAACATTATTCAAAGAAGATACACCACCGTATGTAAATATTGTATACACAAAAGTACCATAGTCGCCATTACCATTTACAGGCAATACTGCATAGCAATACTCTGTTCCTTCTGTATAAGTACTTGCATCAGCAAAAGGATTACCTGTCCATATATCATTGATATCATCATCCCACTCAAAAGCAAAATATGCACTATATGAACCTACTCCATACTGATATGCATTATACCAATAACCTGAATCCTCAGGAAAACCATAGTTCTCTATGTAGAATCTTGCACCATCTGCAGTGTTTTCTTCACAGAAGAAATAGAACTCTCTTGTATTCTCATTTGTGGTAACGGTCCAGTTGATTTCACCAACACTTACGTCCTCTGTCTTGTTAATATTTACAGAAGCAACACCACTCTTAACAGAAGAAGGAACACTGAAAACTTGAGAAACAACATGTGTTTCTGTAGTATCTGAGTTTAAAGATAATACATAAACCTCTGCAGTTTCATTACCGTAGAATCCAGTATAGTCTACGCTTCCACTACCAGCATTGTAAGGGTCGTAATCATAACCATACGCAGCATAAAGGGCTTTCATATAGTTAGCATAATACAAAAGATACTGTTCCATAGTTGAAAAACCATAGGAGTTAGTATCTATAAAGTTTTGCAAAGCTCCTTCAGCTGTAACCATAAGATAAAAATAGGCAGCATCATCATTTAACGTAACATTAAATGATACAGGAAAACCTATTCTTTCTCCTGTTGTTTCATTAGTAGACATAACCTCTTGTCCTGGAACAACTGTAACAGTAGAAGAAGTTGCTTTCAATACAAGGCTCTTGTTTGCAGGAGTAAATTTACCCGCTTTACCCAAAGTCTTTACATACTCCTGAGCCATCACTCCAAGTGTCAAGCACATTGCAAGTGCTAGAAACGTAATCCTTTTCATTTTTTGATTTGTTTTTGAATTGTTTATAAATAATTTTTTTAATTTTCTTTCTACTCTATTTGTCTTTGCAAAGATATAAAGTTTTTTTTATATAAAGCAAAGTTTTTTACTTATTTCTTATTTTTATTGTATCAAAGTATTCAATTTTTCGCTTACCTCTGTGTATTTTACTCTATAAGCATCCTTTGTTGCTTGGTCAGAATCTGAACGAGAAGCAAGTTGAGAATAAACAGTTTTCAAAGCTTTTAAAGACTCAAAATCCTCTGGTTGAATTTCCAGAACTTTGGTATAGAAAGGTATGGACTTTTCAAAGAAATCAAAAGATGCTTTTTTGTGATTATTGTATTCCTCGTCAAATTTTGGGTCAGGAGGAAGTTTATCCGCAGCTTCTTTCTCTATTACGGCTTGATTATAATTCAAAATACCCATTCCTCTATAAGCCTCTACTTGTTTTGGATTGATAGATATAGATTTGTTGAATAAGTCTTCCGCTTGCTGAACTTGATTCAAGTCTACATATATCTTTGCAACAGCATTCAAAGCAGTCGTATTGTTTTCATTACCTTCCAATAGTTGATTGATTATAGCATTAGCCTCTTCTGTTTTGTTTGACCAAATATATGTCTGAGCCAAAGCTGATTTCAAAGAAATGTTCATTGTCGTGTCTTTGGTCGTAAGTCTTATACCTTTTTTCAAAGCGTTGATTGCCTTTGTAGTATCTTTTGACTCCATGTTGTTAGCATAGATTTTCATATAAACATCGCCATGAGTTGTGTTTAGTTTCGCTAATTCTCTATACAAAGCCATTTCTTTTTCTGGCTGTTTTAACAACATATAGCAACTTGCCTCATAATATTTGGCATCCAAAACCAAATTGTTGTGCTGAGCCGTTGTAGCATCCTCAGCAAGAGCATGAAATTTGGTTTGAGCCTCTGCATATTTTTGATTATTATAATCTGCAACAGCATACATATAGGCATAAACACAAAGCACCTTCATGGCCTCAACAGACGAAGAGGTATATTCATGCTCTGTGTCCATGGTCAAACACTTTTTCAAAAACTCCATACCACTATTGCAAAGTTGTTCTTTACTTTCGGATATTTTCTTTAATTCTTTTTTTGTCTTTTTGTCAGTATTTTCATCCTCCATAGCCTGAACTATTTGAGTATAGATAACACCAGCGTAGTTCCAAGTTTTGGCATCACGGGAAGTTTTCTCGTCTTTCATTGCATCATCTATGTTTTGTTTTGCATTTAAAAGACGACCGTTTTTCATATCAGAGTAAGCACTCTGCACCTTCATTGTTTGTGCCGACACCAAAGCAGTAATGCTCAAAAGTGCCATGAATAAAAAACTTCTTTTCATTGTCTATAAAATTTTTATTCGTTAATTATTTCTCTCTTTTTAATTCTCTTGGTTCTGTGTGTCTGCGTTGTTATTGTCCTCAATTTCTGTGCCATTTTCTACTTCTTCCTCCTCGTGTTGCACCCGAGTAACTGCAGCAATAACATCGTTTTTCTTCAAATTAATAAGTTTAACTCCCTGCGTTGCCCTACCCATAACTCTAAGGGTATTGACTGCCAAACGAATAGTAAGCCCAGATCTATTCATTATCATAAGGTCATCCTCGTCAGTAACATCTTTTATGGCTATAAGACTACCTGTTTTTTCGGTTATATTGATAGTTTTTACTCCTTTACCGCCTCTGTTAGTTATTCTATATTCCTCTATTTCACTACGTTTACCATACCCGTTTTCGGACACAACCATAATGTTCCTGCTCATATCCTCAACACATACCATACCAACAACCTCATCCTTATCAGTGTCCAAACTTATAGCCTTTACTCCACTGGCACTTCTTCCCATTGGTCTTACATTTTGTTCGTTAAAACGTATGCAACGACCACTCTTTACAGCCATCATTACCTCATCTTTGCCATTGGTCAAACGAGCCTCTAATAATTCATCATCCTCCCTAATGGTCAAGGCTATAATACCTTTGCTTCTTGGGTTAGAATAGGCTTCCAAAGAGGTTTTCTTTATTATACCTTTCTTGGTACAAAGTATAACGTATTTGGACTTGACGTACTCTTCATTTTTAAGGTCTTCTGTATTTATAAAGGCTTTAACAACCTCTCCTTCTTCCATTTGCAAGATGTTTTGAATTGCTCTTCCCTTGCTTGTCTTTGTACCCTCAGGTATATCGTAAACTCTTATCCAATGCAAACGTCCTTTATTTGTAAACAAAAGCATATAATCGTGCATTGAAGCAATATATACGTGTTCTATAAAGTCTTCCTCTCTTGTTGCCGAACCTTTGGAACCTTTGCCTCCGCGATTTTGAGTTTTGTATTCACTTAAAGGAGTACGTTTTATATACCCGACATGAGAAATAGTGATAACCACCTTCTCATTAGGTATCATATCCTCTATTTTAAAGTCTTTGGAATTAAACTCTATTTCGCTCCTACGTTTATCTCCATACTTCTCTTTTATCTGCAACAATTCTTCTTTAACCACTTGCATCAAAACATTGATATCACCAAGTATTTCTTTGCAACGATTAACGATAGCGGTCAAGTCATCAAACTCCTTTTGCAATTTCTCTCTTTCCAAACCCGTCAATTGTCCCAAACGCATAGCAACTATAGCAGAGGCTTGCAAATCGGAAAAGTCCCATTTTTCCATCATTCTTTCCTTTGCCATCTGTATAGTTTGAGAAGAGCGTATTAAGGCAATTAACTCATCAATAATATCCAAAGCCTTTAACAAGCCCTGTACAATATGCATTCTTTCCTCTGCCTTGCGAAGTTCGTAACGAGTACGTCTTTCGGTTACTTCTTTTCTATGATCAACAAAAACCGATATAATATCCCTAAGATTCAAAAGTTTTGGTCTTCCATTGACCAAAGCAATATTGTTGATAGAAAAAGAGGACTGCAACTCGGAATATTGGTAAAGTTTATTAAGTACTACACGAGAAATTGCATCTCTTTTCAATTTATAAACTATACGTATTCCGTCTTTGTTACTTTCGTCTTTTATTTGAGAAATACCCTCTATTTTCTTATCATTTACAAGCTCAGCTTGATGTTTTATCATATCCGATTTGCAAACCTCGTAAGGAATAGAAGTAACTATTATTTGTTCGTGGTCGCCGTTTTTACTTGTTTCTATATTAGCATGACCTCTAATAACCACCTGACCACGTCCTGTATTGTAAGCTTTTTTTACACCCTCATAACCATAGATGATGCCACCCGTTGGAAAATCTGGAGCCTTGATATATTGCATCAACTCGTCTATGGTAATATCCTTATTGTCTATATAAGCAACAATAGCATCTATTGCTTCAGAAAGATTGTGAGGAGCCATATTGGTTGCCATACCTACGGCTATACCATTTGAACCATTGACCAAAAGTGTAGGTATTTTAGTAGGTAAAACGGTTGGCTCACTTAAAGAATCATCAAAATTATTTTGAAAATCTACAGTATCCTTATCTATATCTGCCAATAATTCAGAGGCTATTTTTGACATACGTGCCTCTGTGTAACGCATAGCAGCAGCGGGGTCAAGGTCTATACTACCAAAGTTTCCTTGTCCATCAACCAAAGGGTAACGCAAAGCCCAAGGCTGAGCCATTCTAACCATTGCTCCATAAACAGAGGAATCTCCGTGTGGGTGGTACTTACCAAGAACCTCTCCCACAATACGAGCTGATTTTTTATGTTTGGTATTATAGTACATACCCATATCATCCATAGCAAAAACTATTCTACGATGTACGGGCTTCATTCCATCTCTTGCATCTGGCAAAGCACGGGCAACAATAACGCTCATAGCATAGTCTATAAACGCTTGTTTGACTTGCTTGCCTATATCCACACGTTGTATTTTAGAATTCTGTTCGTCCATTTATACGGTTGTTTAGTCAAATATCAATATTATGTAAGCGTTAGGAAAAATAACAAAGTAGCATAAATCATCCTCTTTTCTAAAAAACTAAAATTATCTATTGTCCTCTGCTTTTATATTACTTCTCAATTATCTACTTTTTTTGATTCTCCACTTTCTTTTTGCTCTTAAATTTACTTACTCTAAGCCCACTTCTCTTTTTTGCAAAATTACACAAAATAATTGAAATAACAATAATTACAACAGCTTTATTTTTATAAGTTTTGAATGATTTTATAACAATTTTGCACCTTTCACATCCTTTTATAACCTATACTACTACAGAGTAACTTATCCTTAGTTTATAAATTCTCTATCAATTTGTTTATTATTTCAAGCATTATGTTCTAAATATTTGAGAATTTGGTCTTTACTTAGCCCCGAGTTTTCTATTTTTAATTTTATCTCTTGCAGTTCTTTTTCCTCCTCTATTTCTTTCAATCTTCTTTCTGCTTTTCGTTCGTCAAAAAATTTTATACTAACTTTATCGTGTAGTATAAGCATCAGTTCAATAACTTCTTTTTCATCCATATTGTCTATATCATAGAGCACATTCTGTATTTTTATCACATTTCCTTTCTCGTCTATATCTTTGTTTTTAACAAACTGCACAGCATCAATATAGTCAGTATTAGAAAAATCAAAAAACATATTTTCATCAACAACTGTAAGCAAATATTTTAATCTTCGTATTTTAAAAATATTGGAAACACACTTTTCAATTTTTTCTTTATTAGATAACAGTCCCCGGCTCCTAATGTTTGAAGTATTTATCTGTAAATAGTTTCTTACGTTCTCTATAATAAACTCATTAGTAGTTTTATTAAGAAAGTAATCACAATAAACCCTATTTATAACATCTATATAACAATCAATAAAACGTTTATAAAAAACTATTTCCCACTCGTTAGTCTTATAATTTTTTACTTTACAATAAAAATTTGTCTTTCCCTCTGCCTCTGTATCCGAAATATCAAATATACTTATAAAACCATCTGTATTAGTGTTATTTTCCATATTTTTTATATATTTTAATAATTTATCATATTGCTGTTTTGTTAAAATAGTATTGGGATTTACACCTTCTATTTCTTCTTTAAAAAAATCTAATATTTTATTAAACTCCACTCCTAATTTCTCAGATATACTATGTAAAGTCATTGTATCCTTTTCCAAATCAACATTTGAATATATTTTATATATCTCATCATCCGCTTCTTCCTCCATTTCTAATGTTCGCACACGACATACATTTTCTGGATAGTCGTTTTCTATTTTATCCCAATCCTCTTTTCCTTCAAAATGCATTTGCCATTTACGATTTGCAGAAGGCAAGCCAAATCTATTGTATAAACCAACATTATCCAGAAAAATAGTTTTTTCTTTATTTTTTGCAATTCTAAAACCTCTACCAACCTGTTGCAAATACATAGATAAAGATTTTGTAGGTCTTGCCAACTGAATACACTCTACATCTGGACAATCAAAACCTTCACTAAATATATTTACATTACAAATAATCGTTATTTCACCCTGTCTAAATTTCTCGACATAACACTCTCGTTCTTCTTTTGGAGTTTGACTATCAATAGCGATACTCCTAAATCCCTGCTCTTCAAATTCTTTACATAAATGTTTATTATGTTCTTGGTTTACAGTATATACAATTGTTTTTTTACCTTTTGCATACTTAAGCCAAGTTTTTACAACACCTGCCCTTATTCTTTTATTGTCTAAGGCTTTTGACATTGCATTTTCTGAATAATCACCAGTGTTTAATACTCTTAAATTATCTATTTCCAATTGTAAAGAAGATGTCGCTTCTATAGAATAATATTCGTATTCACTTAACCACCCATCTTTTATGAAATCATTTATTGATTTTGACCTTAAAAGAATATCAAAAAAATCTGTAAAAGGTTGATTATTTAATCTGTATGGAGTTGCTGTAACACCGAGTAAATAAGCATTAGGAAAAGTTTTTCTTATTTTTACATAATCATTCGCAAGAAAATGATGTGCTTCATCGCAAATTATGAAATCAACTTGATTATCGCTCCAATCTTTCAAACGCTTATCTCTTGCAAGAGTATGTACCATTGCAACCTGTATATGAAACATTCTATCCTCATTATAGCCTCCGCCAATGGTTCCGTGCGCTAATTGATATTTGAAATACAACGCACGTTGCACTTGCTCTACCAATTCTTTTCTATGAACGAGTATTATAAATCTTTTCAGTTGTCTTTTTTTCTCAAAATAATAGTCCCAGATATCTTTAATTATTGATACGAACAACATAGTTTTACCTGTGCCTGTTGGCATCTGCATCATAATAGACTTTAGACCAGACTGCCAAGCATCAAAAATTCTTTGTTTCATTTTTACTTGGTAGGGTCGCAACTTTTCATTATGCTGTTCTATATCATTGAAATTCATTTTTTTTAGTTTTTTATAATTTGTGAGAATGTTTTTTTGTGAAAAAGTTTTGATTCTATAATAATACTCTTTTTTAAAGTCATTGATGGGTAAGCGTCTATTTTAGTAGGACGTTTTGAAAGAAAGTATTGTTTTTGTTTTCTATAACTTTGTCTTGCCTTAAAAACCGCTTTGCAATCTAAGGTTTTACCCTGTAACAAAAAGAACACTCCTGCCAACATATCAAGTAAAAATCGCTTTCTCATTATAGTTTTTATCTTATTGTCAGGCAAATTTTTACATAGAAGGAATAGGTTGTTTCTAAAATTGAGATAGGTTTTTTGTGGAGAAGAAGTGTTAAGCGTTGCTGCTCCATAATGATATACTGTGCTTTGAGGGTAATACATTACTTTATAACCCTGATTTTTGGCTCTCCAACAAAAGTCAATTTCTTCCATATGTGCAAAAAAATCCTCATCCAAGCCTTGCAATTGTTTAAACACTTTACTTTTGACAAACATAGCCGCTCCGCTTGCCCAAAAAATTTCTCTTTCATCGTT
The DNA here is from genome assembly GCA_964626385.1 of uncultured Bacteroidaceae bacterium. Classification (GTDB taxonomy): domain Bacteria; phylum Bacteroidota; class Bacteroidia; order Bacteroidales; family P3; genus Scybalousia_A. Next base: position 10,276 of record CAZVEO010000046.1, on the reverse strand, counting down.
GTACTGTCCTTTGTCTTTTTCCAAATTATCAAAAACTCTCCCTGCACAAAAAGGGTATCCCAAGTAATCCAAATAACCACCTGCCGCTCCTGCATACTCAAAAGAGGTTTTATCTCTAAAGGAAAGAAGTTTGGGTTGTGCTATGGCTATGGTTTCGTCTTTTGCCATTTGTTCTATTATGGGCTCTATCCAATTGGGAGTAACTTTCACATCATCATTAAGCAAAACAAAATACTCCTCCTCCAACTCTTGCAAAGACCTATTATACCCCCCCGTAAAACCGTAATTCTTGTCCAAAGAAATAATTTTTACACTTGGAAAATTATCTTCTACAAAAGCAATAGAATCATCCTCTGACCCATTATCTGCCACAAAAACAGAGCCTATTGGAGAATATTCTACAACACTCGGTAGATATTTCTCCAACAAGCCCTTTTTTCTTCCATTCCAATTGAGTATAACGACAGCAACTTTTTTATTCATGCCCTACTCTAAATTGTCTGCCCGCTTTTCCTTCTATACCCGGTTCTAAACCTCCGCGTGACAAAGTATTTTCCCAAAACATATCTTGATTTTCACCCTTAGCGTTGGAATGTAGTAGGAAGTACTCTACCAAATTGTCTTGTTTTGCATAGAAAATAAATTTTCTATTGCTTTCTCCGTAAGGAGTAGAATTGTAAACCCATATTTGATAAGGATAATAATTTACACCAAAACCATCAACCACACTTCTGTAAGGGTTATCTGACCTTTCTACGTATGCATTATAAGGAGAATTGGCTCTTGCCATATAAGGGTCATTGGATTGCAAACCAGAAGAAGCACCAAATTTTTCGTCCACTACATTATCCGGTGCTCCATACAAAAGATATACCCTACCCATATCGGTTTCGTAACCTTTTTTTATTTGTGTGCCGTAATGTTTATTGACATAAGCTACAGCACTTATATATTCTCTCCAAACATTCTCGGGATGATTGCCGTCCAATTGTTTATAAAATTCATAAATCATATACCTTTTTTGAGCCTCTGTGGAGGATTTCAACAATTGTCTTATGGCATATTGTTCGCCACTTGAGGCTATAGGCATAAGACAAGCAAGGTTTTCCTCCAACAAACTATCCGCTATAAAGTTAACAAAAGCATCAGAAGGTATTTCCATATTTTGTATATCTGGTTTGATATTGCTTTGTTTGTAAAAAGCCAAACGTTTATACTCGTGCAGTATGTTTTTACCATCTCTTGCCTCCACATTTAGGTAATAATTTCCTTCTATTAGGTTGCTAACATCTATCTGAGCCAAATAGGTAGATATTTTATCTGATTTGACAGCCTTTATTATTTGGGAGTTCTCTACTCTTTTTCCTGTTGCTATGTTTTCCAAATAACTAATAAGCACAAAAGAAGTATCTTTGCCAAAGGTCTTATCTGAATTGTATATCTCCACATAGAAATTGAGAGTATTTTTATTCAAAGACAGAGAATTAAAAACGTTAGGTATCATATCTTGATTATTTCTTGTATAGATATTTGGCTTTTGTGTCTTTACTACTGTATCCAAAATAAGAATATCAGATATACTTATGGCTTCCTGCGGATAAGAAATTTTGATAATATCTCTATATAGCATTGGCTGATTGGTAGTGGCATTATCCTTTAATTCAAAATAAATTACATATTCTCCATTGTCCAAACCAACGCGCTGCATATCCAACAAAGAAGAGTTTGCTATAATATTGCTATCTTCTACCTCAGGCGATTTTATTACTCTTTTGTCTACATATAGGGCTGAATCAGGAAAAAGCGTATTGCAGATTATGGTTGTAAGTTCTGCGCTTTTTACCCATTTGTTGCCTACTTGTTTTGCCTTCAAAGAAGAGGCGTCTATGGAATTTAATACCTCAACATAATTACCCTCTTGAGAATAATAGGTGTGAAAATCATAAACCACATTTACATTTTGTCCAACAACTAATGCGGATATTGTCAATAAGAATACTAATGCTATTTTTTTCATATCTTTAGATTTTTCTTTTTTTTACAAATTTATACAAAAATAATTTATTGTACAACAACTCTAATATTTTGAGTTTTAGTACGTGCTTGCAACCAGTCAGATAAATGCCTCTCCTCTTCTTTGTTTATTCTTTGATTATTTTTCAATGAAATAAGAGCAATGGTTATCTTCTCTGAATTGTTGGTTTCTATATTTATTTGCTTTGCTTGAGTAATAGCAAGAGATTTTATTTTTGGAAACAATGTTTTTATTTCTCCTTGCAACTCTATGGTCAAAGTATCATATTTTACATAGTCAGATAATTGTTTTTGCAAGTTGGCTATATTCTCCTTATCTTCTGCTATCAACTGTGTATAATTGACATTGGAATTATTATTTGCCAACAACTCGTCTTTTAAGAATGAAATATTATCGGAACTTGTGCCTTGTATAATTTGCAAACGATAGTTTTGAAGTTTGTAATATTGCATACGACTTTGAGCCTTATTAATAGAAGAATCTGCTATTTCTTTTCCCACAGCCACAACTTTTAGAGTGGAGTCTATTTTGTTGGCATCATAACTAATAATCTGAGTACCCGACTGTTTTATTTCTCTATTGACAAAATTATTGACGTTGCTATTAAATATACCCTTGCTTAATATATTTAAGGTCATAAAAACAGCAGGTGTCATGGTGATTATAACAATGTAGAATATATATCTTGTAACTTTTTTTTGTTTTTCAGGGTTAAGTACTTGTTTGTGTTTAAAGTGTAATAACCTTACTCCCAAAAAAGTAGCCAAAGCAATAAATACAGTATTTATAAAAAACAAATAGAACGCTCCGAGAAAATAGGCTATATTGCCAGTAGCAAGTCCAAAGCCCGCAGTACACAAGGGTGGCATTAAGGCTGTAGCAATAGCAACGCCGGGAATAACATTGCCCTTGCCCTTTGTACATAGAGCCATGATACCAGCCGCACCACCAAACAAGGCTATCAATACGTCATACAATGTGGGCGAGGTACGTGCCAATAACTCACTCTGTGCTTGAGAAAAAGGAGAAACAAGAAAATATATTGTTGCTGTTATAACACTTATTGTTGTAGCAACCAAATAATTACGGAAAGAACGTCTTAAAAGATAAAAATCTCTAATACCAACAGCCAAACCCATACCCACAATAGGTCCCATTAAGGGAGAAATAAGCATGGCTCCTATTATTACAGCAGTAGAATTGACGTTGAGTCCTAAGGAAGCCAAAAAAATAGCAAAAATCAAAATCCAAAGATTAGCACCTTTAAAATCCACTCCTTTGGTTATCTCTGATATTATATCCGATTCTTCCTCTCTATCTGTTCTAATATTGAAGTATTTCTTCAATAAAATAACCACTTTCCTCAATGTGTCATTCATACTATTTTCTTGCCCTGCCATAATAGGTTAGAACGTTTTTTTTTGCTTTTTAGTATCATGCAAATACATTTGTAGACTGTTAAACATATTTTGCCAAAGCGAATAGCCTGCACAATATATTGTTGTCAATGGGTTTGAAAAGTAGGTATAAGCCATCCAAATACCCAAACCTGTGTTTCTTTGTCCCAAGGCTTGTCCTGCTACTATGGTCTGATTGAAAGGTTTGCCTATTTTCTTGCCTGCATAAAACTGCACTACACACATAACAAAAGAAGCAATAGTAATAAGTATTATATCATTAAGGTATAGTTTTCCCATATGTACAACGGCAAAAGTTGTCTCCGCAAAATTTATCATCAAAGAAATAGACCAAAGCAAAATAGAGACCCAATCATATTTAGACAATTTAAAGGCTTGACGAGGAAAGAATCGTCTCATTATTATAAGGGCAACCATAGGCAACACCATTATAGGAAAAACTTTTGCCATTAGTATTGCCACCGAGTGCCAAAAAGTCATATCAGCCGAAGTCTCCGCTATAGAAAACATTATAGGAGCAACTATGGCAACCATAGCGTTGTCGCAAAGAGTGTGCACTATACTCACTTCCTTATCTCCTCCCAATACTCCCACCACAGCAGAAGAAGCACTCGCCACGGGACAAATCAAACCTACCAAAATACTTTGACTAACCAAAGGTTTGAATGCTACATAACACAACACATATATAACTATGGCTGAAACCAAATGCACCAATAGAAGAATAATATTTATTCTCTCAAACCTTAACCTCCTAAAATGCAGACTACTATAAGCTAAAAACAAAATAATAGTTATGAAAATAGGTACGAGATTTATAAATATGTGTAGTCTTTTATAGAAAACAACACCAAGTATTATTGCTAAGGGCAGTAATAGACTTTTGTATTTTTTTAGTAACATTTTGTATTAAAATTTATCAAAATTCATTACTTCCATATCCTTTATTTCTTTGCCGTCTATAACAAATCTTGCTAAAGTGGAAACCAAATGAAAGCCCTGATAACCACAGGCACCGGGGTTTATTAATAGGAAATTCCACTCTTTGTCGTACATTATTTTTAGTATATGAGAATGTCCGCAAATAAAAATATCTGGTTTTTCAGATACAAAATAAGGAATAACACTTTTATTATAATGCTTTGGGTAGCCACCTATATGAGTCATAAGTATTTTTACCTGTTCTATTTTGAAAGAGATTATACCCTTTATTTCATTGTCCAAATACTTATCATCACAATTTCCATAAACAGCCACAAGTTTTTTTCTTGCTCTGAGTTTATTAACAACCTCTTTGCCTCCTATATCTCCAGCGTGCAAAATAATATCTACATCCTTAAAAAAATCAAACACTTGCTCAGCAACCCTGCCGTGACTATCACTCATTACTCCTACCTTAGTCATAAATAATGTTTTTTTTGAGTTGCAAAATTATAACAAAAGTTATAAATAAATCAATGTAAGTTATAATGAGTTTTTACAAACACAGGCACAGCCTGCAGCCACAGGCTGTTTTAAAGACGCTAAGCGTATGTGTTTTTTAACGGCTTTGCCATATAAAAAGCACCCTGTGGGTGTGCCTGGGTTATTTGAAAAACTTATTTAGTCGTATTAAGTTATCGTTTATTTGTTTGGCAGATAGGTTATAGTTAGTTTGCAGGTTAAGGTTGGAGTCGTATACTTTTACATACCCTGCTCCACTTTTTTCTATTATGTAGCCTTGTTCTGTAATAAAGGCATAGTTTAGGTCGTTGCCAACAATGTGCCATCCATTTTGTTTCGTATCATAAAGATATTTTCCCATAGAATAATCTCCAGGCTGATTCTTTACTCCCAAAAACATATTCATAAGGGTTGGTACTATATCATAATGTGTTGTTTGATGCTTATAGGTTTTGCTTTTTACATTTGGACAATAAAAGATAAGTGGTACTTGTATTTGATATTTGGAATAATTACCAGAATGTCCCCAGTAATTTTTGTGATTTTCATTAAACTCTTGTCCATGGTCACCGGTTATGATTATAACCGTATTTTCCAAAAGATTATGTTTTTTAAGATTTTCCACAACCATACCCACAAGACTATCCACTTGATAGACACAATTCCTATATAAGTTATAAAAAGGCAAAGGGTCTATATTATTATTTAGTTTGGAATAATCGGCATAGTCCCAAGCAGGTTGAAAATGTGTATTTTTTTCTTTTGGCAAAGAAATAGCATGTGGCAAATCATAGAAAAGAAGAGTAAAAAAGGGCTGTTTGTTTTCTGTATAAGCAGGCAAATCCTTTATAAAATTATTGGTTATATTGCAATCTCTTTCATAGGCGGTTTTGCCTCCGGTAGAGGTGTTTATTTGTTTAAGTTGCTTGAAAAGTACTCTATCAAAAGGAGGTGATTTTAAGGTTGCCGAAGGGTATAGTTGTATTTGATATTTGTTTTTTTCTAACACATCAAAGAAAATAGGACGCAAAGAAGAGTATTCAAAACTTTTCCAATAATAAGGAGAGAGAGCAGTAAATAAGCCGAAAAGCCCTCCCCTTGTACCATTGCTACTACTCAAATGATGAGAAAAGAAGTCCGCTTCTTGCATAAAAGAGTAGGTGTTAGGCATACCTTGTTGAGTAAAAGTCCTATAATTCCAAGAATCTATGACAATAAGCACTATATTTAAGGGCTTTTCTACTTTTGTGGTTTCTATTGGTTTTAGAGGATAATTAAGTGCAGATGCTTTGTCTTTAAATTTTATATCAGTAATATTTTTTTTGTCAATAATACCCCACTTATCCAAAGCAGAGTTCATACTGATAGGAAAATAATAAGGCACAAAAGAAGAAGACTCCAAAACAGAGGTTTTTATCTTTGCAGAGGCATAAATATGCATTGTTTGACTCACAATCATAATTGCAACAATAGAAAATAAAATTGTTGTATATATCTTTTTGGTATTGTGTATTTTTTTACATAAAAACAAGGTCAACTTTAAAATCAAAAACATACACAAAGCAACACACAACAATATGGCAAAGGCTTTTATATATATGGGAAGGGAGAAAACAAATATTTCACTTGCACCCTCAGAGAAAAGCATATCCAAAACAAAACCATTGACATGAAAATGATAGATTTGGAAAACGTATCTATTTATTACACATACTATAATAATCAAAGCACTGATAAAAGCAAATATGGTGAGAGAAAGTTTTTGCTTTACTTTTACAAAATACAAAGGTATAAAAACAAGAGCAAAAACACATAACATTAACAACAAAGAATGAGTCAAGCAGGCAAAGAAAAAATATACCCAACCCGCAAAGTCCATAAAAGAATTATCTCCCACACCAAACATATAAGAGAAAAACACCATGCCCAAAACAAAGGAAGACAAGGCATAAAACACAAAACCACAAAGTAAATTGCTTTTTCTATCTATACTCTTACTCATTGTGCAAAGGTAGTATTTTTTGTTTTCTTTTATTAGTTTGGAAAGCAACTTTTTAGCAAGAAATTAAAAAAAACTATGAAATATTTGTCTAATCAAGGAAATATTTATAATTTTGAAAATTGAAATTTTATAAGCATAAACTACAAAAATTATAGGTATGAAAAGAATATTTCCTCTGTTTGCAGTGCTTGTATTTGCCTTGCAAGTATTTGCTGAAAAAGAAAAACAAGTTGATGTATATAACAATTCAACTAATGTTTTTTCTCAGATGAACGATTGGAGAACAGGTGATTATAAAAGAAGAGTTACCGAAAACTTTATTACCCTTGATGTAGAGGCAAATATGAATATGTTGTCCAATTTTGAGAATACTAACCCTTGGGGAGCAGGGTTTAGAATAGGTTTTGAACATAAAACTCGTCCAAGTGCAATATCCTCTCGTTTTACTTTAGGTTATGGTGTGCAAATTGGTGTTAGCAGATATTTTGGCAAAGACATAAAAGTAGAGGCGCTTGGTAGCCACGATTTGGTCAAAAGAGATTCTTATAAATCATATACAGAAATTCCTTTATTGTTGAATTTTAATTGGTATTACAATTTTAATCGTAGCAGTCTTTCTTTGGGAGTTGCTGCAGGAGTTAACTTTATGCTTGGACAAAGAGATTTGGCTTTGGATTATGTTATTGTAGATGAGCATTATGGCATAAGCACAGATATATCTCAGTTTTCTGATTATGCTGCTTCCATACAACAAGATGACAACAGCGTTTCTTTAACTCACGTAAGACCTACTGCAAGAGTGGTTTTGGGCTATATGATGGAACTCTCTGCCGATTGGAGAATTAGAATGCAAGCAGGAGTTGAGTATCAAATGCAATACGATGATAAATATTCGGGCTACTACTTTGACAAAGGTTATATAGAACAATACCACGAAGGTACTTCAAAAGCAAATATAGCTCCTTTCTTATCAATAGGTTTGGGTTATTCTTTATAGTATTTTTTGATAAAAATGCAAGTAGTTTTTGACTCTAATTATGAGAATGAGGACGTTTTTACTCTAAATAAGGAAGAGTCTTCTCATTTGGTTAGAGTGTTAAGGAAGAGAGAAGGAGAAGAAATTTTTCTTGCTAATGGCAAAGGCTTTTTCTTTAAGTCAGAAATATTAGAAGCCAATCCTTCTCGCTGTACTTTAAGAGTATTGTCAAAAGAGAAAGATAAGGAGGAAAGAAATTTTAGAATACATCTTGCCATTGCTCCAACAAAAAATATTGACAGAATAGAGTGGCTAATAGAAAAAGCCACTGAAATAGGGGTAGATGAGATTACTTTTCTATTGTGTGAACATTCTGAAAGAAAACATATAAATTTGGAGCGTTTGGAAAGAATTGTAATATCTGCTATGAAACAATCCTTAAAGGCTTATAAACCAATTATTCATCCGCTTACCAAATTTAAAAATTTTGTAGAAGAAACCACGGCGGAGCAAAAACTTTTGGCTTGTTGTGAGGGTGAGAATAGAGGCTTTATTAAAGATATTTGCTCTCCCCATTCATCTTATATTATTTTGATAGGACCAGAGGGCGATTTTTCTCCTGATGAAGTGGAATTGGCTTTAAACAATAATTTTTCTCTTATCACACTTGGCGCACAAAGACTTAGAACAGAAACAGCAGGACTTTATGCGCTAAGTACTTTGCATTTTCTTAATCAATAACTTTTTCTCAACCATGTTAAAAAAGAATTTATTTTGCTTATTTGCTCTACTTGTTTCTTTATTTGGCTTTGCTCAAAATTATAATACTATCGCTCTTTTGAAATATGGCGGAGGTGGTGATTGGTATGCCAACCCTACTTCCTTAAAAAATCTTATTACATTTTGCAATAGAGAACTTAATACCGAATTGTCTCCAGATTATGCTACTGTGGATGTGGGTAGCAGTGAATTGTTTTTTTACCCCTTCGTCCATATAACAGGACACGGAAATATTGTATTTTCTGATGCTGAAGCAAAAAATCTTAGAACATACCTTTTGGGAGGAGGTTTTTTGCATATAGATGATAATTATGGCTTGGATGTTTTTATTCGCAGGGAAATGAAAAAAGTTTTTCCAGAATTGGAATTTGTTTTATTATCTACTTCTCACGCTATTTACCATCAAAAATTTAACTTTCCCAATGGTTTGCCAAAAATACACGAACATGACAACAAGACACCAAAAGGGTATGGTCTTTTTTGGGAAGGCCGACTTATATGTTTCTATACATATGAGTGTGATTTGGGAGATGGTTGGGAAGACACCTCTGTACATAACGACAGCGAAGAAAAACACACAGACGCTTTGAGAATGGGAGCAAATATTTTACAATACGTTTTCAGCAATTAGGTTGTTTATATAAGAACATATAAAATAGCACTTTCTTATAATTTCAAAAAAAATGTTATTTTTGCAAAATAATTAATAATTTAAAATTTAAAAGAACAATGAATTCATTTTTAACAAAGCAAACCAACCACCAAGAAAAAGCCTTTTCGCTTGCTTTTGGTAGTATAGGGGGGGGGTAAAACATTAACAATCAAACACTTAACCTCTTTAAAACATTTTAAAACCTTTCTTTTATTAACTATCTTTTGTGCAATACCACTAATTTCCCCCGCTCAAACATTCTTAAGCGAAGGCGATTCAATAATTACTGAAACTTTAACTTATATTGTTACTGATTCTGCAAATAGAGAATGCTCCGTAATAGCTACAAAAAGAAGCAATATTAGTGGTTCTATCACAATACCTTCTCAAATAACAAGTAACAATACAAATTACAGCGTAACAAGTATAGGTTACAGTGCTTTTTATTACTGTACAAATTTGACAAGAGTAACAATTCCCAATTCTGTAACAAAATTAGAGTTTAGTGCTTTTAGTAGATGTACTGGTTTGACAAGCATAACTATACCAAGTTCTGTAACATATATAAGTGCTAATGCTTTTAGAGCTTGTGGAAATTTATCAAGCATAACTTTACAATCAGATACTCCACCAACCATAAGAACAGGAGGTAGTTTATCTCCTTTTATCGGTATTTCTTCTCCTGCAACTTTTTATTTACCAAATACGAGTTATCTTAGTGCAGGTATTTGGTCAACTATTTTAACGAGTCATAACGTTGTTATTCCTAATACAGCAGTTTTGCTTACTTCTCGTTGGAATTTTGTTGCGGGGTTGGGAAATGAAGTAAGCCTTTACAATAGTAATAATCCAGCAAAGTTTGACTCTACTTTTACTAATCAAGATAATACAATCAATGACCCATCAAATGCACAAAATCCACATTGTGATATAGCGATAGCGGGTTATGATTATCAGAACAACGCTTGGA
>CAZVEO010000045.1:0-20436 GCA_964626385.1 uncultured Bacteroidaceae bacterium | reverse complement strand
TCTTCGTTTTATTTCGACGAATCTTCGTTTCGATAAAATGAAACGAAGATTCGTTATCATTGATTATCAATTAGTTACAAGGGTAAAAAACAGAAATTTTGTGGTAGGTATCTTTTTCTCTTACAAAGTTACGAATATTTTTTGACCTGACCAAACGCGTGCACGTTTTTTATTTGTAACTTATTGATAATCAGTAAACGGATTTCTCTATTTTTTTTGTAAGTTTTGTTAGGTTTGAATAGGTTTTAATGAGTTATTTTAGGTTAGCACAGGCACAGCCTGTTTTATAGGGCAAAGCCACACCCATAGGGTGTTTTATAAGACGCATAAGCGTATGAAAAAAGTAACGGCTTTGCCCTTATAAAACACCCTATGGGTGCAGTCTCAGGCTGTGCCTGTGCCCTATGGGTGTTAAAAAATATTACAAGACAAGCCGTAATTAATATTACAATAAACCACAAGTCGTTTGCGTTATCATTTAAATGAAACTCAACATGATAAATAAAAAAGAAGAAACAATATGAGAATACTTATAACAGGCGGAACAGGATATATTGGAAGCCATACAACAGTAGAGTTGCAAAACGCAGGATTTGATGTAGTGATAGCAGACAATCTTTCCAATTCTAAAGCGGAGGTAATAGACAATATAGAAAAAATAACAGGAAAGCGACCAGATTTTGTCAAATCGGACTTATCTAACAAAAGAGAATGTCGTTTGGTTTTTGACACTTTTACAGATATAGTGGCAGTAATAAATTTTGCTGCGTTTAAGGCTGTAGGGGAAAGTGTTGAAAAACCTATTATGTACTACAAAAATAACCTTGGTATTTTTCTAAATCTTGCTCAAGAGATGCAACAAAGAGGAATAAAATACTTTGTACAGTCTTCCTCTTGCACCGTTTATGGAGAACCTGACAAGTTGCCTATAAAAGAATCTTCTCCAACAAAAAAAGCCACTTCACCATACGGACATACAAAACAAATAGTAGAAGAAATGCTTGACTTTATTACTGCAACTTCTACAATAGAGGCTATTGCTTTAAGGTATTTCAACCCTATAGGTGCCCACGCTTCTGCTTTGATAGGAGAATTGCCTAATGGAGTACCTAATAATCTTATGCCTTTTATAACTCAAACAGCAGCGGGTTTGAGAAAGGAGTTAAAAGTTTTTGGTAATGATTACCCAACCACTGATGGTACTTGTATAAGAGATTATATTCACGTAGTGGATTTAGCAACAGCTCATGTGGTAGCCTTGCAAAGATTATTAGACAAGAAGAACAAGAAAAAATTAGAGTTTTTTAACATAGGCACAGGTAACGGCTTTTCTGTATTGGAGATAATAAATAGTTTCGAAAGAAGTACTGGAGAAAAATTACCTTGGTCTTTTGCACCAAGACGAGCAGGAGATATAATACAAATATGGGCAGACACATCCTTTGCTGAGAAAGAGTTGGGCTGGAAAGCCAAAGAAGATATTGATTCTATGACCTCATCGGCTTGGCTATGGCAACAGCATCTTACAAAATAATACAAAAACAACGGGAAAGTATATAGAAAAATACTTTCCCGTTTTTTGTCTTAATGTGCAAATTTGTTAAAATCTAAAAGTTAGATACACTCTCATTGCGTTAGTTGTGTATTTAATCTTTGCATCGTCCGTAACGAGACTATTGTATTTTGCACTTCCGTGCCTTCCCTCTATACCCAAACCTACGAACATCCAAGTAATTTCACCTCCGTAAGTAAAAAAAGAGGCATAAGTACTAGTAACGTCATCATCAAGAACCAAACACGACCATGAAGGAACATATCTGAAAAATCCACTTATTTTCAATGTTGGCAATATATTAATAGTTATACGAGGTCCTATCAAAAAACCAGCTTCTCCTTGATGTACCCCTAAATTTATCTCTTCTTCCCACAATTCAACATATCCGTCTCTAACTATTTTTGACTCATAATCTTTGTATTTTACATAATTAAGGTCAAGTCCTAAATCTGCGCCAAATTTAATTCTACCCAATATTGGTATTCTATGAAAATAAATGGTCTTTCCATATTCCAAATCAAAGCCATAATCACTTTTTATCTCTCCTCCATATTGTGGCTCTAAGGTTTGATTGACATAACCTACATTTATAAAGGTTTTCATATTCAACAGAGTGCCCAAAACTCCTGTGGCTTGTGCGCCTTGCATACTACCAAGAGTGTTATTAAAAGACAAGTCTTTATTGTATTTGAAAATATCATTATTTGCCTTATACTGAGCAAAAACGCTATTACTTGCCATAACAACAAGACACATAATTAAAAATGTAATTTTTCTCATCTCTTTACTTTTTTAGTTTTAATTGCTTGCAAAGTTAATTATTTTACAACAAATTACAAATTTCTGTACCATTTTTGTTTTTCTCTATACTTCCACTATTTTACTAAGAATTACATATTATCAACAAGTTAGCATAGGTTGTTATAGTGGTTATACCCTTATAAAACAGGCTGTGCCTGTAACCTATGCTAACCTATAGACTACAAAAATTTATCTTGCGATAACAAGTTTTCTTACTGTGGAAAAATTGCCGTCAGTAAATGTTATCCAATAGTTGCCAGACTTTAAAGAAGACACATCCAAATTTAATTTTCCAAAAGATTTATCAACCTTATCTGCTAACAATACTTGTCCTTTTAAGTTAATCACTCTATAATAAATATCCGCCCTGCTTTGAGGCATATCTATACTTACCCTATTTTGGGCAGGGTTTGGATAGGCTTGACCTATCATATCCAAAGTTTTGGAAACATTTTCGCCCAAAGTAACCCAAGTATGAGAACCCTCACCATAAACATCGGCTTGCACAACTCCTGTTACCTCTGTTCCATAAGGCAAAGTATAGTAGCCCGAAGGAGCGGTCATAGGTTTGGTAATGGTTTTGCCATTGTTGGAAGTTGCCGAAATATAATAGAATATAGTATCATTGGTAACATTTGCTTGCAAAGGAATATCCACTCCATACATATTATTGTCCATGTAGTAGCAGGTTAATTCTGTAAAATCATTATCTTGAGCATATCTATAAAATACTTTCACTTCGTTTATACCACTTTTGTTTTGAGCAAGTATGGAAAGATGTGCAGAGGTCAAATATTCTACGGAAGTATTAATATATCTCAAAGGCTGATGATATATTCTAACAGGATTTTCGGCAGGAATCTGCTTTGTTATACAATGCAAAGCACCTCCACTCCCGTCAAAACTTCTTACATCTATTTCCTCAAAATAATAACCGGGATAACTTTGTTTCATTATTTCTAATGCTTCAAGGTTGCCTGTTTTATCACCCACATTGCTTCCTGTTAGAGTAGTATCGTAGAAAACAGGTTGAATAATTGCATCATTAACAAAGGTATGGTTGGAAAAAGAACGAGTATATCTGCTGTTATAATTTGATTCAGAAGAATACCAAGAACCATTGTTTCTTGCTGGCAAAGGAATACGAGAAACAAAATAATTGTTGCCAAAATAATTTTTCATTTTTAACAAACTATCAAGGTTAGTTGCTACTCTTTGATAATCCGTCCAAGAGCTCAAAGACTGAGGATATTGAGAAACTACAAAACCTGTTTCTTTCCACATATCGCAATAAAGGTCTATGTGTCCTGTGCCCCCATCATATTGCAAAGCAGGTAAGACAACAAGATTTGAAAGATTTAGCAAATATCTAAGACTATCATCAACTTGCTGGGTGGTCAATGGAGTTTTACTCTGTTGCCAAAAACCATAAGGAGAAGAAGAATCCAAATACACTAAACCAACATTGTCTTGATTGGTCTCATAGACAGCAGAGGTTGTTATCAAAGTACCCAAACCATCCAACAATATATTTCCACCCTCATATTCTATGGTAGAAGTATAAACAGGAATATTTAATTCTTGTGCTATTTTAATGGGAATATCATTGTCCAAAGGTCTGTTACCATAGTACTCAAAGTCCATAAACCCTATATCATCATTTTCTCCATAATAGAAAGCAACAGGTCCACAATCTCTATACCAAAAGGAATTTCCCGGGTTAATAAAGAATAGATAATTAGTAAGAGGAGTACCCCTTTGTTGCATAAAATCTTTTATGGTCGTAGTGTCGTCTTCTGCCCATACATTTATCCATACTTGAGCATGTTTTTGTATAGCATTGGCAAGTTTGGCAAAAACTTTTGCATAGTCAGAATTAGTAGCAACATCTGGCACACTATATACATCAACAAGAACTGGGTTATACCAATCCGCTATTCCTTTGCCTTCAAATATAGGCTCAGCATATTGATTGCCTTGTACTGTTCGGGTAATGTATGACCAGGTCATAAGTATGGCTTGCACCTCTTCACTCTCCATTGGATAAATAATATTTTCAGGTAAAGAAGAGGTATTAAGAGATTTTTGCAAGAAAGTATTTGAAGAAGTGTTGCTTTTGAGTGCAAGTGTAGTTATATTCTTCTTTTGAGGTTTCCTCATTATATGCATTTTTGCATACTCTTGATGTATTTGTTCTTGCGTCATACTTTCTCTTAGAGATAAAAGTTCTGCTTTTTTCTGTTTGATAATACTTTGCTCCACTTGAGCCTGTATTGTTGTGCTACAAATCAAAGCAAGCAACAATAGCCAATAAATTTTTTTAATCATATACTTTTTTATATTTGGTTTCTTACTCTACAGAGGCAAAGTTAGTATAAATTTCACACCTCATAAGAAAAAAAATATTTTTTTCTCTCTCTTGTATCTATTTGAGAACTTTACTCGTAAACGCAAATAAAAGTTAAAAGGATGTTAAACAATATGAAAAGATTATCTGTAATTCTTACATTTATGTTGCTATCGGTATTTACTTTTGCTCAAAGAAGTACTATACGCGTTGTTTATGAAGATAATAATTCAAAGAGAAATTGGGAGGTTAGTTTAAATGCAGGAGTGCAAACAATATTCAATATGCCAAACAAAAAAGACAATATAGACTTAAATCCTGATAGTTGGCATAGTTTTGCACCCGTCTTTGATTTATATGTAAGCAAATGGATTAACCCTGTTTTTGGTTTGAGATTGGGTTTTTCGGGTATTAGCACTAAATATTATTACAATGGTTTAGGGGAGGGTAATATTAAATTAAAAAACAATTCCATCTCCACACATATAAATGCCTTATTAAATGTAAGTAATTGGCTCTATAGTCGTTATCCAAATAAGTTTTTTAATTTCTCCGTTTTTGCAGGAGTAGGTGTTATGTATTCCAAACGCGTAGAACCAAAACCAAAATCTGACAACAAAATTCAACTAATCGTTCCTATCGGTTTGTTGACCACATATGATATTAACGAACATTGGGGTATCAACCTTGAATTTAGAGATTTTTTGTTATTTGGAGATAATGCTCATAACGAGTTGACTCCTCTAACGACAGCAGATTTTTCAAATCAGTTGTCCATAAGTGCAGGGGTTACTTACAAGTTTAGTAATAAATTTTAACACTTGATATGCAAAAAGTTTGTGATTTTTCATTGAATTATAAATTTTATTGTAATTTTGTACTGTGATATGTGAAAAGTTAAAATATTAATAATTTTAAATTTAAGAAAACGATGAAAAAATTAGTAATGATGCTTGCTGTTGCGTTGTTTGCGGGTTCAACATTTGCTCAAGAAGAAAGCAAGCCTAAATGGGCACACTTTGAAACTAATCATTTCTGGGATAACTGGGAAATAAGTTTGGATGCTGGTGTGCAAACTATTTTCAATACACCAAATAAAAAAGAGGGTGTTGAGATGAACCCTAAAGGATTTGGTAAAGATTTTACTTTTGCCTTTGATGCTTATGTAAACAAATGGATTACTCCTGTGTTTGGTGTAAGATTAGGATTTTCCGGTCTTAATACGACCAACTGGCTTGCAGATACAGAGTTGGACGCTGACAAGAATGAAAACAACTATTGGATTATCCACGCAGACGCTATGTTCAATCTTACCAACTGGATTTGCGGTTATAAAGCAGATAGATTCTTCAATGCTTCTGTTATTGCTGGTATAGGTTATGGTTCTTCTAAAAACAAAGATGCCGCTGACGATGCAGATAGAAACGTTGAATGGGTAGTTCCTGTTGGTATATTGACAACTTATAGACTTTGCGATGCTTGGAGTCTTAACCTTGAAGTGAAAGACTTCTTAACAAGAAATGATTTCATAAACAACAAACATTCTTATGGTTCAGAGGCTCCTAAAGTTGCTCACATAATGTCTGTAACTGCGGGTGTTACTTACAAATTTAGAAACAAAACATCTGAAAGTGCAGACAGACCTCGTAGAGGATTCTCTTCTTATACTCCAATAGATTATTCTCAATGGGTAAAGAAAGCAGATTACAGCAATCTTGAAAGAGAGAAAAACGATTTGGCTGACGAGCTTAACAAAGCTAATGCTTACAAAGACGAGGCAAGAAGATTGCAACAACAAAACAGAGAGTTGAGTGACGAGTTGGCTAAAGCAAGAGCAAACGCTGGTAAAGGTGCTGAAATGTCAGATACTCAATTGGGTATATTCTTCAACATAGGTAGTGCAGAAATATCTGGAGCTAATGAGGAGAACATAACCTTTATGGCTAACCTTATGAAAGCAAACAAGGATACAAAATTCACTGTAACTGGTTATGCTGACAGAGAAACAGGTTCTGAGGCAAGAAACAACGTTCTTTCTCAAGAAAGAGCAGAAGCTGTAAGAGATGCTTTGGTTAATGCTGGTGTTGATGCAAGTCAAATCAATGTAGATTACAAAGGTTGCCAAGTTGAGCCTTTCCCTGGTAAAGGTTACTTGAACAGAGTTGCTATCATCAATCAAAAATAATCATTAAATAAAAATCTATAATGAGAGTAAACACTTGAAAAGAGTGTTTACTCTTTTTTTTGTAAAAGTTATATTATTTGATACAATTGGTATAAAAGTAGTATCTTTGCACTCAATATATGAATCTTGCACTTTACATAGCAAAAAGACTTTTGAAACAAAAGGAAGCAACCTTTACAAGACCCATTGTAAGAATAGCAATGGTGAGTATTATGTTATCTTTTGCTGTAATGCTTGCTTCGGTTAGTATATTACAAGGGTTTAAAAAAGAAATTCGCAACAAAATCTCCGGCTTTTCCTCCCATATACAAATAAGGCCTTATTCAACTTCGTATATAAAGGACGATAACACTACTTTCCATCTTTCCCAACAAGAATTAAAAGAGATAAGAAATATAGACGGAGTACGCTCTCTGTGTCCGATAGTTGCTAAAGCAGGAGTCTTAATGCAAAAAGAAAGTTTTCACGCAATAATTCTCAAAGGTATCAATTCAGAATATGACACTTCTTTTTTTGTGGATAATATTGTGGAAGGCAAATTTCCCGTTCTTAACAAAACTTCAAAGCAAGAGATACTTATCTCCCTTGCCATAAAAAATAAATTAAATCTCAAACTAAACGATAAAGTCAAAGTATATTTTTATGCCAATGGCAATTATAGGGCAAAGAATTTTTATATATCGGGCTTTTATGATACGGGGCTTGCCGATTATGATGAGCATTTTTTGTTATGCGATATGCAAGTATTACAAAATATTTTTTCAATGTCCTCCAATGACTTTTCTTATTATGAATTGAGGTTTAATGACTTTTCTCTTATAGACAAATATTTCAATCAGATATATTATACAGTAGATAGAACCAAAAGCATAGAATCAGTAATGGAGATGGAGCCAAATCTTTTTGCTTGGCTCAATCTTTTGGACAGCAACGTAATACTTATACTCATTATTATGATAGTGGTTTGCGTAGTAACTTTGTCCTCTATGGTGCTGATAATGATTTATGAACAGAAACATTTGATAGGAATACTCAAAAGTTTTGGGGCAAACAACAAAATGATAATGAAAATATTTATTTACAAAGTGGGTTATTTGACTTTGAAAGGAATGTTGTACGGCAATATTTTAGCAATAGGTGTGGAACTTTTGCAGAAATATTTCCATATCATTGCTTTAGACAAAGAGAGTTATTTTCTTAGTACAGTGCCTGTGGATATAAATATTATGCATATTTTGTCAGTCAATATAGGAGTATTTGTTATTTGTATGATTAGTCTTATTTTGCCATGTATGAGCGTTAGCAAACTTGCTCCAACCAAGAATATGAAAGCAGAATAAGAGTAGATAACATTTTTTGTTGTATCTTTGCAACTAAAGAAAAAGAGAAAAGCAGTATGAAAAAATTTTTATTAGCGTTTGTATTATTATTTGTCGGTATAAGTTCTTTGCATCTTAATGCACAACAATGGGGTCTTGGCGCAAGAATGGGCTATTGGGATGGCAGTTCGTTTTCTTTGGATGTGAAGAAATATAACCATTCTTCCTCTATGGAGTTCATCGGTACTTATTACGACAACAATAATTTAGAGTTCACTTTTCTTTATCAATGGAAAAGAGTATTTGCCGAAAATTTTAATTTCTATTTTGGTTATGGAGCCTCTGTGGCAGATTATGACCATGATTTAGGTTTGGCTTTTGACGGAGTTTTGGGTATAGAGTGGTTTATTCCCTATTCACCTTTGAGTGTCGCTGTGGATTGGATACCACAACTAAGACTAATACCAGAAACAAAATTTTACGGCAACTTTTCTTTTATTCTCAAATACATTTTTTAACGGGTTAGTTTATGACCTCTAATAAGTTAAAGATTATCAATGACCCCGTTTATGGTTTTATCAATATTCCAAAAGCGGAGTTATATGATTATATACAAACTCCTTATATTCAAAGACTAAGAAGAATAAAACAATTGGGCTTAAGCAATTTGGTTTATCCGGGAGCAGAACATACTCGTTTTTCTCATTCTATAGGAGCAATGTATCTTATGCAACAAGCCCTTAACGTTCTTAAAAATAAGGGCGAGAACATAACAGAAGAAGAAACGCTTTCCTCTCTAATAGCCATATTGCTGCACGATGTAGGACATGCTCCTTTTTCTCATTGCTTAGAGGATTTCTTTTTTGACGTTAGACACGAGGAAGTATCATTGCAGTTTATGAAAGATTTGAAGGTAAATAGTATGGTTATTGATATTTTTTCAGACAAATACCCAAAAAGATTTCTCAAAGAATTAGTATCCTCCCAAGTAGATACGGATAGATTAGATTATTTGACAAGAGATAGTTTTTTTACCGGAGTAAGCGAAGGAGTAATAGGAACGGAAAGAATCTTAAAGATGTTTTCCGTATGCAAAGATGAATTGGTAATAGACGAAAAAGGCATATACTCAATAGAAAAATTTATTATTTCTCGGCGTTTGATGTATTGGCAAGTTTATATGCATAAAGCCGTAGTAGGAGCCGATTGTCTGTTAAGGAATATTCTCAAAAGAGCAAGGTTTCTTTGTCTCCAAAACGATTTGATTCAACCTCATAACCATATAACCGAACATCTTCTTTATTTTCTAACCAACGGACAAAGGACATTAAAGGACAAAGAGGCTTTACAACATTTTTTGCTTTTGGATGATTGTGATATATGGTCGTCTATCAAAGTGTGGTCTATGCACAAAGACAAAATACTTTCCTTTCTTTCACAATGCCTAATGAATAGAGAACTTGGTCACTTAACCATACAAGAAAATATTTTTCCTCAACAAGACTTGCTTGACAGACACAAAAAATTGAGAGCAAAATATAATAACCTATTCTCTTTACAAGAAATAGAAAACTACTTTTCTGCCCATGATGAGTTGCACAATAGAGCCTATAGTTTTGATGATAGCAAAATAAATATCTTATACAAAGACGGACAAATAAAAGAAATATACGAAGCCTCTGACCAGTTGGACAAAAATTTCTTATCCAAGTTTATAAAAAAATACTACTACTTCGAACTATAATTTTCCCCCTCTTCTAGACCTTTCTTAACCACAAAAACGTAACGGCTATGCACTATAAAAAACACCCACAGAGTGCAGGCACAAGCTGCAGGTTGTGCCTGATCTATAAGACGCATAAGTGTATAAAAATAGGGCAGAGCCATGATAAAAAACTTTTTGTAAAGGCTTTGCCCATATAAAACAGGCAATGCCTGCACCCTGTGGTTGCAGGCATTGCCTGTAACTTATATTAACTCATTATTTCCTCACCAAAAAACCTATAAAAAAAGCCGAAAAAAATTTTTTCGGGAAATCGCGTAAATACCTATTTAAAAACAAAAAATAAGGTTGCTACTACTGATTATCAATGAGTTAACCTTTTTCGAAGGGTCGAAATCGGGCATTTTTCTTGATTTTCAGCGTTTTCGAAGTTTTTTTTGAAGAAAAATTTTTCTTTAAGCGGATTTTGTAAAAATGAATCTTCGTTTTATTTCGACGAATCTTCGTTTCGAGAAATCGAAACGAAGATTCGTTATTACTGATTATCAGGTAGTTACAATAAAAAAAATGGTGAATTTTGTGATAGGTATCTTTTTCTCTTACAAAGTTACGAATATTTTTTGACCTGACCAAACGCGTGCACACTTTTTATTTGTAACTTATTGATAATCAGTAAACCGATTTTGTTAAAATTACTTGTATTTTATGCCCTCTTTAGTTCGCTAATTTTTGACTATCTTTGCAAAAAAAATAACCAACATATTTTGTAAAATAAGAGGTAGGATTATATGAATTTGTGGAATGAGGAGATAGAAAAGACTTTCTTTGAGCAGGCTATAAGAAATTTTGCTTCTGTAGAACAATTGTTTTATAAATTGTCCTCTAATTATTACGCTTATATTCCCAAAGGAATGAGTGCGGAGAGGTTTTTAGAACTAATAAAGTTATAGTTATGAAAATAGAAGCAACTCAAACAAGCTCTTTTGGTACTTCGGGGAGAATAAATCACAATTCTGATAAATTTTATAATTCTAAACTTTATAAGGAGTTGGACAAAAAGAACGTTGTCAAAGATTGTGATAATATTTTTCCAAAGGAATATTTGAATAAAATAATTTGTGCCTCTTGTGAGAATATGAAAGAATTACCTAATAATTGCGTTGATTTGATGATAACTTCTCCTCCTTACAATGTTTCAAAAGAATATGATGAGGATTTGTCCTTACAAGACTATTTGCAATTGTTACAAAAAGTTTTTACAGAAACTTACAGGGTGTTGGTAAACGGAGGAAGAGCTTGTATAAATATTGCAAACATTGGCAGAAAACCTTATATTCCTCTATCTGATTATGTATCCATGATAATGATTGAAATAGGGTTTAATATGAGAGGAGAAATTATTTGGAATAAGGCGGCGAGTGCCTCTCCTTCTACTGCTTGGGGAAGTTGGCAAAGTGCTTCTAATCCCATATTAAGAGATGTACATGAATATATTTTGGTATTTTCAAAAGGAGATTATAAAAGGGAAAGAGTGAAGAAAGAGAACACTATTACAAGAGAGGATTTTATTCAATGGACTAAATCTATTTGGACAATGAATGCAGAAAGTGCCAAACGTATAGGGCATCCTGCACCTTTTCCGGAAGAATTACCTTATAGGCTAATACAATTATATTCTTTCAAAGAGGACGTTGTGTTAGACCCGTTTATTGGTAGTGGCACAACAGCAGTATCCGCCCTAAAATCAAATAGAAATTTTATAGGTTATGAAATAAATAGAAACTATATTGATTTGGCTCAAAGACGTATAGAACCTTTGTTGAAACAAAATAATTTATTTTAAGAAAAACCAAGTACAAAGGTCATCTAGTGCGTCAAGTTATAGAGTAACAGAATTTATAAAAAACTATGAGATAGGGTTTAGAATAGATACAACAAATAATAATTCTTAAGAAAAAACGTCTGACAAATAGATATATAATCTTTACCATTTAACACAAGAGGAAATTGAATATATAGAAAATAGGTTATAATGAGTTGTAATAGGTTAGCATAGGTTTTGATAAGTAGTAATGGGTCATTGTGGGTTATGATAAGTTACTTAAGGTTAGCATGGGGGGTGATAAGGGCAGAACCACTACAAAACACATACGCTTTTGCCTCTATGCTAACTCATAACAACATATAATAACTTAGCATAACTCATAATAGAAAGTTTAAATAGGTAGGTGGAGGGTTATTTTTCTTGCTAAGGGTGTGGTCTCTTCTATTTCTACTCTGATACAGTTATCGGGTATTAAGGAAGGAATGTTTTCTGCCCATTCCATAAAACAATAATTGCCTGAATAGAAATATTCCTCCGCTCCTATATCCAAAGCCTGCGACTCATTGTCCAAACGATAGAAATCAAAATGATATACTTCTCCTACCCTTTTTGAAAAATAAACATTGACAATGGCAAAGGTTGGAGAACAAACATTGTCCTCCACCCCTAATTGTTCACAGAGAGCTTTGATAAAAGTAGTTTTACCCGCTCCCATCTTGCCCTTAAAAGCAAAAACTCTTTCCTTACCTACTATATTCAAAAACTCTTTGGCTGCTTGTGATAGGTCTTCCAAAGATTGTATGTATATCTCTTTGCTATGCATAAACTTTGCTATTCTTTATTGCCAAGATGAATAAATGGTATCATACACTCCTCCATAGATATACCTCCATGTTGGAAAGTATTGTTGTAATAGGAAACATAGTAATTATAGTTTGTAGGATAGACAAAGTAACCCGTATTTCGAGCAAATATCATAGGAGATAGTATGGAAAGAGGTGGCAAAAGTATTTCCTCAGGGTTTTTGATATGATAAACCTCCCTGCTTTCAAAATCAAGCAAACGACCTATCTTATAACGCAAATTTACCGAAGCCTCTTTATTTGATTTTATTCTCACTGGCTTATTTACTTTTACAGAGCCGTGATCGGTTGTTATAAATATATCAACGTCTTTATCAGATAAGTATTTCAAAACCTCTTTCAATGGAGAATGCTCAAACCAAGTACGAGTAACACTTCTATAAGCATTTTCATCAAAAGCCAATTCTCTCACAAGGTCTGAATCCGTACGAGCATGCGAAAGCATATCTATAAAATTATAAACAATGACATTGATATCACTTTGCAAAAAATTAGGCAATATATCTATCATACGCATTCCATAGGTTGCATTTAGGACTTTGTGATAGGTCGTAGTGGCTTTTATTCTGTGTCTTGCCAAATTGTCATCAAACAATTGCGGTTCATATTGATTTTTATTGCCTTCTTTGTCCTCATCCAACCAATATTGAGGGTAATATTTCTTAATATCCAAGGGCATCAAAGAAGAAAACAAGGCATTTCTTGCATATTGAGTAGTAGTTGGTAATATGCTGTAATATATACCCTCATCTTTTACATGAACATATTGTTCAACCATAGGTTTTAGGGCTTTCCACTGGTCAAAACGAAAATTATCCAAAACTATAAGAAATATGGGTCTCTTTTTCTCTTTTAACAAAGGAAACACTTTCCTTTCCAAAATCTTATGAGACATCAATGGACTTTGCTCGCCTTTATCTCTTATCCAATCAGAATAATTTTCTTGATAAAATTTGGAGAATCTATCATTTGCTAAGGCTTTCTGTTCCTTAAGTATTTCAAATATACTTTCATCATTGGACTCACTCAAATCTATTTCCCAATGAACTATTTCTTTATAAAGGTCTATCCATTCTTGCCAATCAAGATTTTCGTTTATTCTCATACTCATTTGCCTAAACTCTTGTTGATAGTTTTGTGTAGCAGTCTGAGTAACTAAACGATTTTGCTCCAAATGTTTTTTTAAGGCAAGAAGTATTTGATTAGGGTTTACAGGCTTTATCAAATAATCAGATATTTTGGAGCCTATTGCTTGCTCCATAATATTCTCCTCTTCACTCTTTGTTATCATAATAACAGGAATGGAAGAATATTTAATTTTTATTTTGGACAAAGCGTCTAAACCATTAAGCCCCGGCATATTTTCATCCAAAAAAATAATATCAACTTTCTCTTTTGCCAATATATCCAAAGCCTCTTGTCCGTCCAAGGCTGGTATTACATGATAGCCTTTTGCCTCCAAAAAAAGTATGTACGGCTTTAATAAATCTATTTCGTCATCTGCCCAAAGAACCTTTACCATAATAATTTAAATGTTTTTATTTGTTAAGAAATTCTACTATATCTTTGTCTACAATATTAGGATACTTCAAAAGTTTTTCCACCTTGCCATTATTCATCAAAATAATCACGGGCTGTCTACCCTTAGTAGCCTGCAAAAACACACTTGCCGGGACATTTTTATAAGGCAGAGTCTTTATTTCATTCTTTTTGAAAAAACGCTCTATTGCTTCATCACCTCCCCAGAATATCAGTGCAAAGTTATCATCCTTTATATCATATTTTTTTCGCATAACCTCCAAACGCTTGGCTGTCTTTTTGCAGTACTTACAAACCGGAGAATACATGCAAACTATTTTTTTACCCTCTTTTATGTGCAAATCTTGCAAAGACTCATTGCTTATAAGATACTCAAACTTAGCCTCGTCTATTTTGGCAGCTTTGCCATAGAGTTTGTATCTCAAAGTGTCAGGCATATTGATACCAAAGGAAAGAATCAACACCGAGACAAACGAAACTATGGTCAAATAAGTCTGATTATTTCTCAACCAAAAAACAATTTTACTTTCTTTTTTATCTTGTTTTTGCAAAGACTCTTGTCGCTCTTCTTTTGTAGAAGTAAGACCATTGTTCCAAAACATAAAGTAAGACAAAAGCAAGAGGAATATATTTTTTACCAAAGTCTGGTTATCTGACATAATAAACACATCTCCAAAACAATGACAATTTTCCTCTTCCACTTGGAACAAATAAGGCTTTGCCAAAATATAAACAGTAAAAAATACAAGAAACGCTATTATCAACCATTTTATCAATTTGGGTTTTACTCCAACAAGCAATAACAACCCAAGAGTAAATTCTATTGCTATAAGAAGTCTGGTAAGTATGGTGGTAGTTATCCAAGAAAAAAGTTGATGTTCATAAATAAATTGGTCAAAAGCATCTAAGGAAATATATTTTGTAATAGCAGAAAGCATAAACACTACTGCTATTACCACTCTTGCTATACGACCAATAACGTTTCTTGTTTTCATTTTTCTTCACTTTGTTTTACTCTTCTGTACAACTGCCGTTTAATATTTCACCGTCCAAATCTTCGTCAGTTATATCCGAACAATCTCCATCCCAATTAGATACTGCCACTTGAGAGGTTGATTTTTCTATCAATATGTTTGAAACCTCATTTACAGGACAAACACAATCCGAAGTATCAGAACAAGAATAAACAACTGCTCCAAATAATAACGCAAAGGTTACATAAATTATTTTTTTCATAATATGGATTATTTTTGATTGTTTATAATTCTCCAACTTTTACACAATTATAGGGAGCCTTTCTCTATAAAAAAAGCACTCCCTACAACCTTTACTTTAAATCTCTTGTAGACTAATCTTCCTCACAAGTAACTTTTCCATCTGGGAATATTTCAGTCCATAGAGTACCATCGGCATCTTTTCCAAGGTCAGTCATAGTAACCTCGTCACAGTCTCCATCAAAATCTTTAACAGGAATGTTTGTGCTTACATCTATACCTTCCTCTGATATTTTGCAAGTACAATCGCTATTGCCACAAGCTGCAAAGCCTAATACTACAAGAGCAAATGCTCCTAATGTAAATAATGTCTTTTTCATTTTTTGATAATTTTTTATAAGTCAAATAATTTTTTGCTACTCTTTAAAGGATTTTCGCTTTTCTCCTTTTTACTGAGTGCAAATTTATAAAAAAATATTTATATGCAAATTTATTTTCAAAAAAATGCTATGTTTTTATACTCTCTCCTAAATGAGTTTTCAAAATCTATGCCATTTTTTATTCTGTAGATAACTTTAATATAATTGGGTAATGGTCGCTTATACCTCCTTGATAATTCATTCCTTTATAAGTAGAAAAAGGCTTGTTCTTATTACTATAAGAGTCCTTCTCTATGAGAAAATCAGGAGTAAATATATGAGAGGGTGTAAAATTATCATCATATACTATCCTGTCTTTCAAATTGTTGCTAACAACAAATTGGTCAAAACTCAAATAACTTCCTCCAAAGTAATATGACCCTGTTTTGTTTTTATTATCTTGCATAAGGTCAAACAATTGTGGCAGGGAATTATTATCTTTTAGATGTAGGCTCTGTTTTATGGTATTGTCCCAAGGGTTGTCGTTAAAGTCTCCCATAATCAAAAAATTCTTCTCGCCCTTTGAGTACAATTCTTGTATATGAGCATAGATTTGAGAGAAAATTTCTTGTCTCAAGTGTTTTTTTGCATTATTCTCCCTGCGAGAAGGAGCATGAACAACATAGATATTTATCAAGATTTTGCCTAACACACCCTTCACATACAAAACATCTCTTGTTCTATCAGTTTCTTTTGTTGAAAGAGCGGGCAAAACATAGTGCTTTTCTACTTGAAATCTTTTAGGGTTGTAAAGTAAAGCAACATCTATTCCTCTTATATCTTTGGAATAGTAGTGTATATATTTGTAACCTACTTTTCTCAAAGGAGTGGAAAGTGTCAAAGCATTTAGTACCATATCATTTTCTACTTCACAAAGTCCAATTAAAGAAGGCATACAGTTCTTATCTATGGCTATGTAGGTTTTTGCTAAATCGTTGAGTTTTTTGTTGTAGCGTTTAAAAGTCCAATGTTTCTTACCCTCAAAAGTAAAATCATCATCCATAGTAAGACTATCATCCACAGGGTAAAACAAATTTTCTGTATTGTGAAATACAATAATATCTTCTTTTTGAGCAAAAACTAAGTTAGGCAATAAACATAACATTAAGCCAAATTGTTTTAACTTGCTATGTTTTCTTACAGGCTGTTTATATTTATATTTGTTGCTCAAAATAATGAAGAAATTTAAAAAACCTGCACAAAGTATACCTTATTTGTGCAGGCTGAATTATTTTAAAAAAATAAAAAATTATTCAGGCTTATAGAAAGGCATTTTCACAACCTTTGCCTCTACCAATTTGTTTCTTACTTTTATAAAAATAGAGGTATCTTTTTTAGAAAATGCTGTCTGTACGTGTGCAGTGCCTATATTCTTTCCTGTAGAAGGAGAAGGAGAACCAGAGCAAACCTTACCTATAACATTACCCTCGGCATCACAAACCTCATAACCAGCTCTTGCAATACCTTTTCCTATCATTTCAAAGCCTACAAGTTTCTTTTTAACACCATTAGCCTTTTGCTCTTCAAGGTATTTGCGATCAATAAAGTCGTTGCCATCTGTAAATTTAGTTAACCAATTCAATCCTGCCTCTATAGGAGAGGTTTCATCATCTATTTCATGACCATATAAACAGAAGCCCATTTCCAGTCTTAAGGTATCTCTACAACCAAGACCAGCAGGCATAATACCAAATTCTTTTCCTGCCTCAAAAACTGCGTCCCATATCTTGTCAGCATCTTTCTTATCAAAATATATTTCACAACCACCTGCTCCTGTATAACCAGTAGTAGAAAGCAAAACATTCTCTATGCCGGCAAGAGTAAGGTATTTAAAGGTATAATATTCCATATCTTCTACAGGAGTGGGGGTAAGTTTCTGCATAACTTTCAAAGCATTTGGTCCTTGAACAGCAAGCTGTCCATAATGCTCACTTTCGTTTATAAAGTCTTTACCTAACTCTAAGCCCATATCTTGTGCTATTTTGGACATCCAATTCCAATCCTTTTCTATATTAGCAGCATTAGGTACCATAAAATACTCTGTTTCGCTTATACGATATACCAACATATCATCCACTATACCCCCTTTTCCGTTAGGTAAAACGGTATAGAGTACTTTACC
This sequence comes from uncultured Bacteroidaceae bacterium, assembly GCA_964626385.1. GTDB lineage: Bacteria > Bacteroidota > Bacteroidia > Bacteroidales > P3 > Scybalousia_A. Next base: position 2,524 of record CAZVEO010000045.1, on the reverse strand, counting down.
ATCATATAAAGTATTGATATCATTAGAGGTGCAATATTGCATAAAATCGTGTGCCTTAGGACCTTTTGCTCTAAATTCTCCCATGTGAGAAACATCAAAAACTCCTACATTATTTCTCACATTGTTATGTTCCTCTATTAGTCCCACATATTGAATAGGCATATTATAACCTGCAAACTCTGCCATTTTGGCTCCAAGGTCTATATGCTTTTGTGTAAACGGTGTTGTCTTCATTACTCTACTTATATATTTATTAAAAAAATAACATTTACTTTAAGGTTTGCAAAGTTAAGAAAATTTTAGATAGTTAGATAAAAACACAACATATTTTTTATCTTCTATAAGGTTATAAGTAACTTGTATTTAGCCTATCACCAAAAAAATACACATAAAACTCAAAAAAAACTCAAAAAATTACATACAATTAAATTTTATTGTAACTTTGCACTCCTACGAGAGTATGTAAATTAGTAATTTTATTATAAATTTAAAACAGTTACAAAGATGAAAATTAAACATTTATTATTAGGAATTGCAGTAGTTGTCATTATGGCATCTTGCTCAAAGAAACAAGAGACAGTTTCTGCTACTACTGAGACTACTTCTACAGAACAAGTAGAAACACTTCCAGAGGAAGAAGAGGAAGAAGTAGCAGAAGAACCTGTAAAAAAGACAACAAAAAACAATGCTGCTACAACAACAGCAAAGAAAGAGTCAGCAAAAACAAACAATGGAACAAAAACTCCTGCTACCAAGGAAGAAACTCCTGCTGTTGACCCTTGCGAGGCTAAAATAGCTGCTTTTGAACAATTCGCTAACGATTTGGCAGAGGCTAAAACAAAAAATAACACCGCTAAGGGTGCTAGAGCTTATGCAGATTTGGCAAAACAAGTATCTACACAAAGAGCAAACATTAAAGATTGTAATAATACAACCGGTGTTCTAAAAACCAGATTAACTAATGCTCAAGCAAAGATAACAAGAACTATCAATTAATTAATATTTTAAGTTAGTAGCAAGAAATGGTTGCAAGTTTAAAAACTTGCAACCATTCTTTTTTATAACCATATGAAAAGAAATAAAAAACGTTTTCTCACGTTAAAATAGTAAAGATATAAGATAATGAGAATAGATAAATGGTTATGGTGTGTTAGACTATACAAAACTCGAAGTTTGGCTTCTGAGGCTTGTAACTCAGGTAAAGTTTTACTTAATAACATTAGTGCCAAACCTTCAAAGGAAATAAAAATAGAGGACATAATAGAAGTTAATCAAAATCCTTTAAGAAAAACAATAAAAGTAATAGGACTTCTGAATAACAGAATACCTGCTAAAGATGTAATAAAATATTACGAAGACCTTACTCCAAAAGAAGAATACGAAAAACAAGAAATGTTGCGTTTGGCTTATTATGAAAAAAGAGATGCTCATACGGGTAGACCTACTAAACGAGACCGCAGAGATATAGAACGTTTTAAAGAAAATAATTGGTAATATCTATGGAAGAAATATTTTGTCATAATAGTGCTGTAATAGACAAAGGAGCACAAATAGGCAGAGGTACAAAAGTTTGGCACTTTTCTCATATTATGCAAGAGGCTGAAATAGGAGAATATTGCAATATTGGACAAAATGTTTTTATCGCCCAAGGTGTAAAAATAGGTAATAGAGTAAAAATACAAAACAACGTTTCTTTGTACACAGGTGTTATTTGTGAAGATGATGTTTTTCTTGGCCCTTCTTGTGTTTTTACCAATGTTATCAATCCAAGAAGTTTTATTGAGAGGAAAAATGAATATAAATCTACTTTAATAAAAAAAGGTGCTACCATAGGAGCCAATGCCACCATAGTTTGTGGTTGTGTTATAGGTAAATACGCTTTAATAGGGGCAGGGTGCGTAATAAGACAAAATATAGAAGACTTTGCTTGTATGAGCGGTAATCCTGCAAAAAAAATAGGTTATGTAGGAGAATTTGGACATAGATTGATTTTTGATAGCAATAATATAGCCATAGAAAGAGAAAGCAATTACAAATACCAACTAACACCAAAAGGAGTTATAAGAATATACTAACTAAACACTATCACTATTAAAGTACTTTTTATGGGTTGTTATAAGTTAGCACAGGCTCAGCCTGTTCTATAAGGGCAAAGCACCCACAGGGTGTTTTATAAGGGCAAAGCCATTACCTTTAATATGTTAACATAGGTTATTTAAAGTTACAGGTACACTCTGTGGGTGCAGGCTGTGCCTGCAACCTATTCAAACCTAACAAAACTTACAAAAAAAATAGAGAAATCGGTTTACTGGGAATCAATGAGTTACAAAAAAAAAGTGTGCACGCGTTTGGTCAGGTCAAAAAATGTTCGTAACTTTGTAAGAGAAAAAGATACCTACCACAAAATTTCCATTTTTTAACCTTGTAACTACTTGATAATCAATAAAAACGAATCTTCGTTTTATTTTATCGAAACGAAGATTCGTCGAAATAAAACGAAGATTCATTTTTGTAAAATCCTGAT
>CAZVEO010000044.1:0-20461 GCA_964626385.1 uncultured Bacteroidaceae bacterium | reverse complement strand
CAATTTTAAACAGAGAGGTTATAACAAACAAAGAAAAGTTATAACCTCTTTTTTTATATATATTACTCGAATAACTTATTTAAATAGAGTAGAAAGTGGAGCAAAGAAAAAAAATAAAAACTTACTCCTCTTTTTATGCCTCTATTCCTCTGTTTTGATGCTGATGTTTATTACAAGCCTTTAATGTTACAACCTCTTATTTTTTTTGTGTATATATCATATATAATTATATATGTTGTATTATATTATATTATATATGTATCACACATATATTACACACTCTCCCCACAAAAAATAATCTTAACTCACACAACAATAACAATAAACTAATAATAACTTGAAAAAAATATCTTGTAAGAAATTACAATATTATTTTAATAATAACGTTTCCTATTGAGTTATAAGAATTTTGTAATATGGAATTTCATGGTTTTAAAATTTATCCTATGGGGAATGTAAAGTTATCCATAGTGGATGGTAAGTTATGAGTAGAAAATGTTTCTAATTCAGGTTTCGATGGTATCATTATTGATACAGAGGCATGCGAGTCATATAAGATTACTTTTGCAGAAATGCCTCAGATAGCAGAGAATACTGGTGTTATAAGAGAGGCTTCTTTATCTATGAATGATATAGGACAAGTTGTAACTGACATGGAACAATATACTTGGTTTAATAAGAATTCTGATAAGGTAAAATTTGGTTATAATTCAACTTTTCTTCCAAAACATTTTAGATTAGTAGGGAAAATTAAAAGATGAGACTGTATTTGATTTTGATAATTTAGAAATAGATGAAAAGCCTATCTCAGAATATGGAGATGTTCAATATCGCCCTGCTGTAATAGGAGGTTTGTAATGGGATAGCTGTAAAAATGTATGTATTTATATTTTAAATTTTACAAAACCTAATAATAATTCCAAAGTTTATGTGATATAGAGTAAGTAATTTATTTAACTACCTCTGTTAAAGAATAACCCACAAACTCGCCGTTTCTATAATATTTTGTGGTATCTCCCTTTAAGGAAATACTATCAGCCTTATACAGAGTCAACCCCTCATCTATTACACGTGCAGTCATGCTAACTTTTTTATTTATTGACATGGCTTTATATCTGTCAGTGATTTTAAATAAAAAATAGATACATACACAATTAAGTAACAACGAAATTATCAATGCTATCGTTAAAAAAATAGTCTTTTTCATTTTTCTATAGATATTATTTCAAAATAAGGAATATTATAACATGTTATTTGTTCTCCTATTGAAGTATACAAAGTATTTGCATTGCCAACAAAATCTTCAGGTAATGCTTCTTCTGTAGTAATACAGAATTCTGTGATTGTATAAAATTTACCCATAATTTCCACTTCAAACGGTTCAAGGTCAGTAATATAAGATATAGACTGTCCAGTATAATTTCCTTTAGAATCATAATGTTTAGTTACTACTTTTTGTTTACTCTTCTTAACTGTATTATATATTTCTAACCCCAAAGCAACAAGAGCTACGTCAAGCCCTATTACTCCTTTTTCAGTAGTTTGTTGCCATTGTTCCTCTATAGCGTTCATTTCCTCCATTGCTTTTTTAGAGGAGGAAAAAACGCTTGTAAGTTTGACAATAGCGGTTATAAGAGTAATAACGGCTGTAACAATTAGCATTATGGGGTTTGCTTTCAAAACTGCATTCCAAAGTCTTGTTGCAATGGTAACGGTTTTTGTTGCCACGTTTTGCGCAATGGTTGAAATTGTCAGTTTTTTTGTTGTAGCGGTTGCAATGTTTTCTGTTGCTGTTGCAGTGGCTTGAGTTTTGGAAAATAAAGCGGTTGCCACATTTCGTGCTTTGGTTATAAGAATACTCTGTCGTTGGGTTACATTGTTTATTTGTTCCAACGCTGTAAGTATTCCTGTAAGTACCTGCATTTTTTGGACTATCTTATAAAACTCCTCACTTTCAGTTTTAGATAATCCTAAAGCACCAGTAAATAATGTAACACTTGAAGTTAAAAGCGTCATACCATCTATTAAAGATTGTATATTTGCGCTATCGTTAGCTCTGTTATTGATATCTTCTCTTGTGTCGGCAATAGCATCTCTTATTTGTGCCGCTTTTTCTACAAGTTGCTCATATTCTGCTGTTCCTTGCTTGCCCTCCATAGCCAAAGCGGAGAGTTGGTCGGTCAGGTTTCTTAGTTCTGTTTTCAAGGAGCCTGCGACTATCTTAGCGGCTTCGTTGTAGTTACCTACGTTTCTGCCAAACTGTCCGTATTCTGCTTCGAGTTCTTTGAGTTTGTCGTTAAGTTCTTTTGCTTGTGTTTTTATTTGAGTTCCAAAATCGGAGTTTCTTTCTTCTTCTGAAAGGTTTCTATAAGCACGTTTCAAAGCAGAAAGTTTGCCTGATAGTTGGTTCATACTACCGCTTACAAGGTCGGTTTGCTTGTATTGTTCTACCAAAGTATTATTTTGGTCTAGTAGTACTTTTTTGAGTGCTTTAATAGAGTTTTCATTGATTGCCAATTGTTTGTTATACTCTTTTTCGGAGATTTGGCAATTTTCGAGTTGTTGGGTATATTCTTGTTGTTTTTGAGTAAGTTCTTGTATTTGTTTTTTGATTTTGACAATTTTTTCAATGCTTTTGTCAATTTCGTTGCTAAGTTCTACATCGAGTAAAACGGTTTTTGTTTCTTTATTTTCTGCCATTGCGTTTTTGATTTATAAATATTTATGCAAAGTTAAAATAAAAAGAGTTTGTATTGCGTTTTAAATAAAAAGTTAAATACAATTTTGATATGGTTTTGTTAGATTCTTTATTAAATACAACAGATAAGATAGTTTTCTTAATTTTTGCAATAGTAATTTTTGCGCCGTGGATTTTTATGTATGCTGTAAAAATCTTTGGCAATAAAAAACAGTCCAAAATTGCTAAACGAGAAATAAACAAAGCCAACAGAGAAATGGCAAAACATAGAAAAAACAACCCTCAACCAAAAGTACCTTTGGGTGCAAGATTATAGCACTTGTTGTAGGTTTTTGTTAAGTTCTACAATTTTATTAAGTGTTTCGTTTATTTTATCATTTAGTTGTACGTCGAGTAAGACTGTTTTTGTTTCTTTATCGTTTGCCATTGCGTTTAATGTTTAAAGGTTAGTAAATATTTGTTTGTAACGGCTATGCCCTAATAAGACACCCTGTGGGTGTGGCTGTTATAGTATTATGTTAAATTCTACTTCGAATGTTGTGCCGTTGGTAGAGTGGGTAAGGCTTTGATTGTCTATGAATACCTTTTCCCATTGTTGTTTTTCTACATCATAGTGGTAGACAAAGTCACTATAAAGCAAAGAATAAAGATTGTTGAATTCTTGTTTTGTTAGACTTTAGACTCCTATGGTTTTTAACAGTATTTCGTATTCTGTGATGTAAACAGAAGGCAAACGAAATTTAAAATAATTTCTTACTTCTTTACGAGCATCGTATCACTCTAACATTATATAGACTACCTGCTTATTGATTTCTATAAACCGAATCTAATGTATTATTGTTTTCATCCTTCCATTCAGTCCAACCATTTGAACTACGACCAAGACAGAAACTTGTTGCAGTACTTGGACTTGAAAATGTTTTATCTGAGGTCATCACTATAATATCACCTTTTTTTGAAGTATATTCTGAAATTATTTTTGCCAGTTTTTCTTGCCATGTAAAAGATTTACTTATTTTCTTATCTATTATACTATCCATTAAAACAGTAAATCCTTTAGAACCATAAAAACCTTTAGCATTACATTCTCCTTTTTTTATATAAAATAGATGTTCATCATTATATTGTATTATTTTAAAAATGTTACAACCAATAAATAATGTTAAAAACTTAACATCTTCAAAAAATTCATCCATAGGATTTTTTTGATATTCTGGTAAATTAGGCATTTTAGGAACTTGCTTATTATCACTTAAAATAAAATTATTTGTCCGCTTTGCTTCCTCTATTGCTTTATATTCTAAATATTGCACGTCAGATTTAGTCATTTCAGCGTCCTTTGATACAAACACAAGTGCTTTTTGCCAAAACGCTTTTTTGTTTTCATTGTCTTTTACAAGTTCTTTGAAATTTTCTGTTTCTCCAATATAGGCTTGGGGTTTAGTTGTTTCATCTTCCCCTAACAATATATAAAACGCTGTTTTTTTTTAGTTTCTCTTGTGTGTTTAGATAAGAAAGATTAGAACGAGGAATTACAAACATTTGACAAATTTTGTTGCTAATAAATGAGTACTGTGTACCTTTAGGGTCGTTGTCTACTAAATATGTTGTTATTGTCTTGCCCATAATTTTGTTCTTATTAATAAATTTCAACTAACTATTTTGCAAAGATATTTTATTTTTTGAAATTTATTCTTTTACATAAACGAATACAGGCACAGATAATTTTATAATGGCATAGCAATAAAATAAATGTAACTTGATACATAATTTTTATCTTTTGTAGAGGCGGGCAAACTTTTGGACTACCGCTATTGTTTTTACAATAATTTGTTAAAAGTTGCGTTTTCAAGTAGAATTCAGTTTTTAGTATTTTTGCAAGAAGAAAAAACACCTTGAAATGATAACAAAAACCAATAATTATATAGAAATATTTGGTGCAAAAGCTCATAATCTAAAAAATATCAATCTCAAAATACCAAGAAATTCCTTAGTTACTATTACAGGTTTGAGTGGGAGTGGAAAGAGTTCTTTGGCTTTTGACACTATTTATGCAGAGGGACAAAGAAGATATTTAGAAACATTTTCTACCTATATAAGAAGTTTTTTGGGAAACATGGAAAGACCTGAAGTTGACAAAATTACAGGGCTTTCTCCTGTTATAGCCATAGAGCAAAAATCTACAAATAAAAACCCTCGTTCCACAGTAGGCACTGTTACAGAAATATATGATTTATTGCGTCTTTTGTATGCAAGAATAGCGGATGCTTATTCGGTAAATACGGGTGAGAAAATGGTAAAATACACCGAAGACCAAATTATAAAAACTATAGTAGAAAAATTTTTTGACAGAGAAATAAGTATTCTTGCTCCTCAAGTAAAGGGTAGGAAAGGGCATTATAGGGAATTGTTTCAACAAATAGCGGGTAAAGGTTATACTAAGGTAAGAGTAGATGGTGAAGTAAAACCTATAACCTTTGGAATGAAACTTGACCGCTACAAAATACACGATATAGAAATTGTTGTAGATACTTTTCAAATAAAAGACAAAAATATAGAAAGATTGAAAAGGTCAATAAAAACTGCTTTTAAAGGTGCGGGAGGTAATATTTTAATTTTGGATGAAGAAAGTAAGGAAGCAAAATATTATTCTAAAAATTTGATGTGTCCAACCACAGGCATTTCGTACCCGGATGCAGAACCAAATACTTTTTCCTTCAATTCTCCATACGGTGCTTGTCCAAGATGCAAAGGGTTGGGAGAAATAACACAAGTAGATTTGGACAAACTTATATTGGACGAGGAACTTTCTATTAGTAAAGGTGCAATAGCCGCAATAAACACAAATGACAAAACTTCATCATTATATAAAAAAATAAACTCTATTTGTAAAAAATATGACTGTACGACTAACACAAAACTAAAAGACCTGCCAAAAGAGTGTTTGGATGAGATTCTTTTTGGAGAAAAAGAAGTTTTGGAAGAGGAAGATATTGAGCAGGAGAATATAGAAGAGTTTGACTTAAATTCAACTCTTGGAACCTCTTTTTATGATTTGAATACTTTTAAGGGTATAGTAAATCTTATAAAAAATGCAACCGAATCGGATGCTCCTGCAGCAATAAGCAAATGGGCAAATGGGTTTATTAGTCAAAAGACTTGTCCTGAGTGTGAAGGAAAGCGTTTGAAAAAAGAAAGTTTGTCTTACAGAATAAAAGACAAAAATATTGCCGACCTTACGGATATGGACATTACAGAACTCGACCGTTGGGTAAATAATTTGCCTAATGAATTGACAGAAAGACAGCTTGCTATAGGAGAAGAAATTATTAGAGAGATATCTACAAAAATAAATTTTTTGATAAATGTAGGTTTGGGATATTTGCGTTTGAGTCAAAAAACGGCTTCTCTTTCAGGTGGTGAGGCACAAAGAATAAGGCTTGCAACTCAAATAGGTAGCGAGTTGGTCAATGTTTTGTATATTTTGGATGAACCAAGTATTGGTTTGCATCAATCGGATAATATCAAACTTATAAATTCTTTGAAACAACTAAGAGATAAGGGTAACTCGGTTATTGTAGTGGAGCATGACAAAGAGATGATGTTGGCTTCGGATTGGATAATAGATATAGGAGAAGGAGCGGGAGTACATGGAGGTAGAGTGGTAGCGGCGGGAAAACCTTCGGACTTTTTAGAAACCGACAAAGAAGGACAAAACTCAAAGCATCTTGCCGGTATAACTGCTGATTATCTTAATGGAAAAAGAAAAATAGATATTCCGAAGGAAAGAAGAAAACCGACAGATAAATATTTAAGCCTTTTAGGTGCAAGTGGGAACAATTTGAAAGATGTAGATTTACGTTTGCCACTTGGTGTTTTTGTGTGTATTACGGGAGTAAGTGGTAGTGGAAAAAGTTCTCTAATCAATGATACGCTTCACCCTGTATTAGCAAAATATTATCATCGTGCTGAAAAAAGGACTTTGCCTTACAAATCTATAGAAGGGCTTGAAAACATAGATAAAGTTATAGAAATAGACCAAACTCCTATAGGGAGAAACCCTCGTAGCAATCCGGCAACTTATATTGGTGTTTTTGATGATATAAGAGCCTTATTTGCTATGTTGCCTACAGCAAAAATAAGGGGATATCAACCGGGTAGATTTTCATTTAATATTAAAGGAGGAAGATGCGAGGCTTGTTTGGGCGGTGGAGTTAAGATTTTGGAAATGAAATTTCTGCCTGATGTTTATGTTACTTGTGAGGAATGTCATGGCAAGAGATACAATAGGGAAACTTTGGAGGTAAGGTATAAGGGTAAAAGTATTAACGATGTGCTTAATATGTCTTTTACAGAGGCTTTAGTTTTTTTTGAGAATTACCCTCTTATTGTACAAAAATTGAGTATGGTAACTCAGGTTGGACTTGGTTATCTAACTCTTGGACAATCCTCAACAACGCTTTCTGGCGGTGAGGCGCAGAGAATAAAACTTGCTACTGAACTTGCAAGAAAAGACACTGGTAGAACGCTTTATATTTTGGACGAACCCACAACTGGACTACACTTTGAGGATATAAGAATTTTGCTTAATGTTCTGCAAAAATTGGTAGATAAGGGTAATAGTATGGTGGTTATAGAGCATAATTTGGATGTTATAAAGGTGGCTGATTATATCATAGATATGGGAAAAGAAAGCGGAATAAAGGGCGGACAAATAGTTTTTTGTGGTACGCCGGAAGAAGCCATAAAAGACAGCAAAAATTCTATAGGAGAATACCTTAAAGACGAATTATAAAAATGCATTGCAAAAAAAACGACCTACTTACTTTATAAGCAGGTCGTTATGCTGTTAAAAAAATGTAATTATTGTTTGCGTTTAAAGATTAAACCATGCCAGTCCAATGTTTGTTTTTCGTTGTTATACAATATGGTATCTATAGATTCAGAATTTTCGTCTTTCAAAATAATTTTGGTTGAATTATTTTCAGTTAATATGTCGTACTTACAAGTATCAGCCTCTTTTTGTATAAATAAAAAGCACATTGTATCTTTTAAAACTAACTTCTCAAAAAGAGATATACCTTTGCCATCATTGTTAACGGAAGTATCACTGTTAAGAATACTATCGTTAGTAGTGGTTAATGCATGGTCGCTGAATTCGAGGGTATTAGATGAAGAGGAAAGAACAAAAGCTAATGCTATAAGTCCTCCATTAGGAGAATTTTCAACAAAAGATTCCACATCAGATGCCTCCTTATCGTAAATATAAGTCCCTTCCAATGAATTTGTCTTATTGCAAGAACAAAACACTACAGCAACTACTCCCCAAATTAAGAATAGTTTTTTCATATATCTAACCTATTTAAACATTCATTAATAATATACTCAAGATCGGGTATTTCGTCTTTCCAATTTACTTCGCTACCATTTTCATCATACAAATGTACTCTTTGAATATTTGCAACAGTTTTTTCTAAATCCAAATTATTCAAGCATTCATCAATGATATACATCAAATCGGGTATTTCTTTTTCCCAATCTACCTCATTGCCTTTTTCATCATACAAATGTATTTCTTGAATATTTGTAACCTTTCCATTACTATATTTAACAGTACCTTCTAAATGATAAGATTGTCCCGTATTAGTATTTGTTAAAACAAGGTCTAATTTTGCTGTTCCATTTCTAAAAGAAACATCAGCCGTACCTTTTATATGCCAAAGATTGCCATCTTTGTCTTTTAAGTAGAAATCCACTTCAAACTTCTTTTTCTTAACTATTTCTGTTTGATTTGTGTCTTTCTCTAAAACTTCGTCATTGTTATTGCAAGATGAAAATAAACAACCTGCAAATAATATCATAACAGAATATGATAATATTGTTTTTATTCTTATAGTCTTCATTTTTTTTTACTCTTTTTTATTTTGTTTATACTTTATAATTTATTGTCCCTACTTCTTTTCTTAATTGCAGAAAAAGACACACCGCATACCTATTAGGTGGAGAGAAGAAGTCTACACAAGTAAGTCAAGGACAAATATATGTAGCAACGACCACCCAATAGGCTATAAAATGAAGTTATTTTTACCTAATAAAAAGATATATTCAGAAGAATATTTATAATGTGTAGTTTTTTGTTTCATAACATTATTTTTATTACTATTAATATAATTTCTGCAAAGTTATATAAAAAAAATATATCCACCAAATAAAAATACATTTTTTTTGCTAAAATTTTTATTGATGGATATAAATTAAAGTACCTAACAATTACCCTCACAATGTGATTTATAAGGACACAGGCACAGCCTGTTTTTAAAGGCAGAGCCTTTACTCTGATAGGTTGTTATAAGTTAGTATAGGTTAGCATAGGTTGCAGCCTGAGGCTGTTCTATAAGGGCAAAGCCACAGCCACAGGGTGTTTTATAAGGGCAGAGCCGTTAAAAAAGTAATGGCTCTGCCCTTATAAAACACCCTGTGGGTGCAGGCTGTGCCTGTGCTAACCTATAATAACTCATTAGAACCTATTCAAACCTATCAAAACTAACGAAAAAAATACGGAAATCGGTTTACTGATTATCAGTAAGTTACAAATAAAAAGTGTGCACGCGTTTGGTCAGGTCAAAAAATGTTCGTAACTTTGTAAGAGAAAAAGATACCTACCTCAAAATTAACGATTTTTATCCTTATAACTACTTGATAATCAATAAAAACGAATCTTCGTTTCGAGAAATCGAAACGAAGATTCGTCGAAATAAAACGAAGATTCATTTTTGTGAAACCCGCTTAAAGAAAAATTTTTCTTCAAAAAACATCTCGAAAACGCTGATTTTTAGGAAAAAAGCCCATTTTTACCCCTTCGAAAAATGTTAACTACCTGATAATCAGTAGTAGCACCCTTATTTTCTACTTTTAAATAGGTATTTACGCGATTTTCCGAAATTTTTTTTTGAGGGGTGTTTTTTATAGGTTATGATAAGTTAACATGGGTTATTATAGCTTGAGATAAGGGCAGAGCTGTTATTTTTTCATCAATTTATTACACCGAGTTAGCTTTATATTAAAAAGAAAATTTATTTTTAATAATACATATCAACTCCTCAACGGCTTTGTCTAAATTATCATTAATAATAATATTATCAAACTTATCTGCGTATGATATTTCCATTTCGGCACGTTGTAGGCGTTTATTTAAGCTTTCTTGTGTTTCGGTTTTGCGATTTAACAATCTATGTTTTAGTACTTCCAAAGAAGGAGGCATAAAAAAAACAGAAACGGCTTGATTTTGCAATTGTTGTTTTATATTTACTCCGCCTTTTACATCTACATCAAAAACTGCTATTTTTTTCAAAGAGTTTATTCTTTCTATTTCGCTTTTTAATGTACCATAAGACAACCCCTCATAAACATTTTCGTATTCCAAAAACTCATTGTTTTCTATTTTTTTGTCAAACTCCTCTTGAGAAAGGAAATAATAATGTTCGCCATGCTTTTCGTTCTCTCTTTTCTGTCTTGTGGTGGCTGAAACAGAAAACGAGAATGTATTGGGATATTTTGCAAATAACCTATTTAAAATAGTGGTCTTGCCTGTACCAGAGGGTGCAGATACAATCAAAGCTGTTGCTTCCATATTATTCAAATCTTTGTTGTATTATTTCGGTCAAATTGCCATATGCTACAGAGGTGGTTGCCCATTTGTATTTTGTGCGTGCAGAGTTGATGATTTGCATAGAGTCCTTTAGTGAAGTGGTTGTATTTAATTCATTTATAAAATTTTCGTACGCTTGTACATTTCCGGCAAACAAATCATTAATGAACATAAATTTATAATTCATTCCTATAGTAAAATTAAGATTTGTTTTGTTCGCCGCCTCAAATTTATCACTAATAGATTTTGGTTTTGAGGTGGAGATTGGGTTATCAGTTTGTTCTTGTAAGATAGAGGTTGAATTTGATTGTTCTTTATTGTTTTGAGATAATAAATTATTAAGTCTTTGGGAAGCTGTCTCTTTTTGCTTTGATGTTGGAGAGTTATCCGATTCCTTATTGTCTTTTATAACTCTTGTATGTAAAAATTCCAATACAGAGGAAGTCTCTTTGTGTGTAGAAGTTTTTGGAGGTTCTGTTTGTTGCTGCGCAGGTTGAGAATATTCTAAAGGTTCGGTTTTTTCTTCTGTCAGTTCATTCAGAGAACTCTCCTTTTCGGGTAATTGCTCCTGCTCTATTTCTTGCTCCTCTTCTGGTTGAATATCTGCAATAATTTCCTTTTGCTCAATAGTAGACTCTTCGTGTTCTTTTACTTCCTTGTGTTGAATAAAAGGAGAAGCAAAAAGATTTTCTTCTTTGCAAGTATCCATTTTATTCAAAACCTCTCCTACTAAAGCAAGTAATTTATTGTTTTGCTCTATAATCAATTGAGTATTTTGTAACAATTGTGCATATTTATCTGATAATAAATATTCTTTTTCTTCACAAGGAATTTGCAAAGCAAGTATTTGTTCATAAATATCTCTAATATTCTGTTTTAGGTTATTAAGTTCTTGATTGTTCATATCTTTGTATGTTTTTTATTGTCAACGCTAATTAATATATAGGGGTATTAAAGGTAAGAAAAGAGTTTGGAAGTTTGGAAGTTACAGTTACTTTTTTGCCATTAATAATATTTCTAAAAGTTAAAGATGAATAATGAAATTTTAACATATTGGAACTTTTCTGTTTATCAAAACGTACATCACCAACAACTGGGCAATTCATTTGTTTTAAGCAAAATCTAGTTAACAAAGGTTTGTATTCGTTTTGAGTAATGTGTAGAAGAAAAAATTCTCCGTCCTTATTGGATAAATTTTCTGTTGTTGTATATTTAAAAGTATAGGTTTGAAATCCATCTTTTTGCGTTGGGCTAAGAGTATATCTGCCATTATTGTCTTGGAAAAAGAAAGTAACTTTGTCGTTCTTATGCTTAGGACTATTGATAACTATGGCATCTATTTCCGTTGTTATTTCATTTGTTTCTTGCTTCATTATTTGATAAGCATATTTGTTTTTTGCAAACATACAAAGCCCACTCTCATAAACATCAGGAGCAAAAAGAATATATACACTGCTATTTCTCTCCTTACGATGTACGTATCTTTTAACCTCTGATAGCATATCCTCGTTTTTCTTATCTTTGGGGTCAAAAACCTTACGACCAAAAGATTTATTTATTATCAAAACATTCTTATCCTCATACAAAATGCTTATATCTCGTCTTTCTTTAGCAATACGTTTTCCTCCCGTGTATTTTCTATATTCCAAAGTATCGCCTTTCTTTAGTACATACTCATAACTTTTTACATTTGCCCCCGATATTGTAAAGCAATTGTAAAGTATCATTTTCTTAGCTTTAGTAATGGAAACCTCAGGGAATTTTTTAAGCACAAACTCCAATAAAGTACAGTTTTCTTTTATATCAAACTTCATAATTCAATACTCTCTTTTTCTATCAAAGTCCAAAATATTTAGAAAGAGCAAAGGTAACAAAAATTATTGTTTTATACTATGTTATTGTTTTACGATTTTATTTTGCAAAGATTTTCAACTCTTTTGCTATCAAATTTAGTCTTTTGGTATAATTGTCTATTTTTTGTAAAAGAAGTATAGTTGTGTTTTCATTTTGCGATTCCTTCAATTGTTTGCGTAAATTATTGAGTGTCGTATCTAATTTTCTAAACTTAAGATGTAAAAGAGTTTGTTTAACCTCTTTATCAACAACAGGAGAGGCATTGGAATCAGGTAAAAAAACATTATATTTTTCTGACCAAAGTTTTGAAGTCTTATAGGGAGAAACCAACAAATCAGCAACTAAAGAATTAATTTTTTCATCACCCATATTTAAAAGTTTATCTGTTGTAAGCAACTTTTCGTTCTTTAAGTATTCTTCAAAGTATGCATCAAATATTTTTTGATACAGAGGGTTGTTGAATTTTATATTGTCCGCACTCATCATAGCAAGAATATACTCTCCCACATTTACATTATCTTCAACATACTTATTTTCTTGGTTAAGAAAAACTTGTCTTGTTGATTTATCTGCATGATTAAGCAAGGTCTGAATAACTGCTCTTTCTTGCATTTCCTCACTAAGAGTGTATTTTGTTATTTGTTGTTCTTCTTGAGGAAGAAATATTGTTGCAGGAGGTTCATTAGTGTTAGTTTGTGTTTGTTGAGTGTTTGTTTGTTTGTTCTGCTCATATAGATTATGTGCTATTTGTCGAGAAAGTTCCTCATTCAACAAACGCTCTTCCATATTAAGCATAGAGGCACATTGTTGTATATAAGTAGCCCTTGCAACCATATCGGGCATAAGACTAATAGAATGTACTATTTCCTTAACTAAGGTCGCTTTTTTTATGGGATCTTTTTTACTTTCCTCTAAGGCAAGATTTGTACGATAAACAATAAAATTTTGAGCATTATCTTTTAAAAAAGCGACAAATTCATCTTGTGTATGTTTGCGAGCAAAAGAATCTGGGTCATCTCCATCTGGGAAAAGAATGTTTTTAACATTCATTCCCTCTTTAAAAAACATATCCGTAGCACGTATTGTGGCGTGTATTCCTGCGCTATCTCCATCATATAAGATTACAACATTGTGAGTATATCTTTTTATCATACGTACTTGCTCCTGTGTTAAAGCTGTTCCCGATGAGGCAACAACATTTTTTACTCCATTCTGACTCATCATAACAGCATCCACATTGCCCTCTACCAAATAGCACTCGTCTTTTTTTGCTATTTCATTTTTTGCAAAATATAAACCAAAAAGCACTTTTCCTTTGATGTATATAGGGCTTTCTGGACTGTTAACATATTTTGCCTTTGTTTTATCTGCAGAAAGTATTCGGGCAGAAAAACCGACAACCCTTCCTCCAACATTATATATAGGGAAAGTTACTCTGCTATGAAATCTATCATAAAGCTCTCCTGTTTTTTCGCTTTTAAGACTTAGCCCTGATTTTATCAAAATTTCTTCTGTATAACCTGAACGCAAGGCGTATTGAGAAAAATCATTGCTCTTTTGCTTGCAATACCCTAAACCCCAAGTATCTATTGTTTGTTGCTTTACTTCTCTTTCCCTAAAATAAGATAAGCCAATTGCTTTACCTTCTTCTGTATTTAATAGGTTGTTATAAAAATATTTTTGTGCAAATTCGTTTATGGAATATAGGCTGTCTTTCTCGTCTTTTATTTCTTTGTCTTTTTCGGATTCTATGGTTTCGTGTATGGCTATGCCATACCTTTGAGCCAACCACCTAAGAGCCTCTGGATAAGTATAGTGATTGTATTCCATCAAAAAGTTAACCACATTACCACCTTTGCCACAGCCAAAACATTTAAAAATACCTCTTGCTGGATTAACATTAAAAGAAGGTGTTTTCTCATCATGAAAAGGACACAAACCAATATAATTGACACCTCTGCGCTTTAATGGCACAAAAGCATCTACAACTTCCTCTATTTTGGCGGTCTCCAATATTCGTTCTATATCTTCTTGAGGTATCACAAAATTTCTTTCTTTGTGTAATAATATTATTTTAAAGCATCTCTTAATAGGTCGCCATCTACTTCCAAAATACTGTGTTTTTTATTCTCACATTTTGAAGTAAGTACATTGCTATGTCCACAAAAACAATGCGTTCTTTCACCAGTATAAGGGTCAATGGAGGCGCATTGACGTTTAAATTCTCCGTTTTTCTTTACAAGTATTTTTATACCTATCAAAGCCAAACAGATAAGCAAAATAACCACACTGACAAGCAAAATCAAAACCAACTCTTTCATAATTTACAGAATATCTTTATTGCAAAAGTAAACAAAAAATATCTACTTACAATTTTTTATGTTTTACAAACTTTTATTCTCTCAATTCTATATTGCGTATAAAATTACGTTTTTCGTTTTCTGAAACAAGTCTAAAAGTATAAACCTTACCGTTTGCTCCCTTAAATTCTTTTTTCTTAGCGTTTTTTACTGCTTCGTTGAAGTTCTCATCAGAGGAAACAACAGACATACTTGCACCATTGTAAGCAAAATAATACCAATTGTCCATATCTTGCTCCAAGTAAATACGTATTTCTGTAGCAACACCGGTCTTTATCATTTGTATGCGAGATTTTATTTTTTTGTTTATTTGATGTTTGCCCACTATACCTATAGAAACATCCCCTGTAGAAAGATAACAATTGCGTATTTCATCCCACTGCAAATTGACATCTGGTAAAAACAATGTATAAGCCATTTGTTTTGGAATTTTTTCCCATTCGTTGTTGCTAATCAAATCTATCAAATACTCTTCGCCTTGTTCTGTACCAAAGATATAAGGCAAATATTCCTTATAACGAGAATTTTCTATATCCAATTGCTCCAAATTCATATCGTCATAAAGATTTGCTCCCATTATATCAAGTGCCTCTTCGGAGAAAGGAAAATTGAGTGCAAGCGACATTTTTATAGTAGTTGCTTTGGAAGAGTTGTCTACTCTTATTTCTCCATAGTTATTACTTTCTATAACAGAGCCTATAGGCAAACCTATTTTTATATTACCCAACCCCTTGGCTCTACAATTATCTTTATTTATCATAAGATAATCTCCCGTAACGTTGTTAAAATCTTGTAGTTTTTCTCTATTTGCAATACGATATTCTTTGCTCTGTTTATCAAAAGTCAAATAACCTTGTGCTTTAAGAAAAACATTATCGGCTTCTTTGTCCGAAGTAAAGAAAGCAACTTCAGGTTCTAAATTTCTTTCATTGAAAAGTATTGAAGTGGTTATTCTATTACCATCCACATCTACAGGTGCTTCACTTATAGGAATTTCTATATTTGTAGCATCTATTTTTGCTTTAAACCTCAAATAAGGCGACTCTTTACCCGTACATTCCAAAGCAAGAGCTACTCCTCCCTCAAACATAAAAGCAGAATCTTGTGCAGTTACGCTAACCTCCCCATAAAATTTGAAAGCATCGCTAAGATTTAGAGGTTCTTGTTTGCTAATATCCGCATAACCTACAGAATAACCTGTTGCAGCGGTAACCTCTTTGAAAAATATAGGTGTTTCTTTTTTGTCTTCATCCTTGTATTTCAAATAACCATTAGCAGAATAGAGTTTTTTTGAGGCTATATGTACCCTTGCATCATAAAGCAAATGTAGTTTAGATTCTGTATTAAATAACACCTTAGCATTATCAATAGTATCCATATTGGCTCCTGGATGAATAATTACCTTATTGTCATCTGGTTTTATGGCAGCATCAGCACTCCTAATTATATACACTCCTTGTGCCAAAAGTTCATTGGTTTGCAAATTAAGTTTGGCTTCAAGTGAATGGAAAGATAGACTATCTTGATTTGGGTGTATGCTTATAAACTCTGCTCCTTGTTCTTGCATATCAACAATTTCTCTTATATCTTTGCCTTCCATAGAAGAGGACTTATCTACATTGGTTTGCAAAGAAAGCATTTTATCATTCATATCCCACGAAAACCTATCGGCAAAACACATATATTGCAAATAAGGTAAGGTACTTTGCCTTACTCCTGTCTTAGAGGTAAAAGAAGCCTTTCTATCTTTAAGACTTACGTTGGCTTTTAATTCTTGCGACTCAAAAGCCACCGAACCACTATCCAAAGACAAAATTGTCAAAGATGCACTATCAGAAGTATAACCGTCTGCAAAATACTTAAAGTCCTCTGCCTTTACAATCATTTCATTTACGCGATTTTCTCCACCTCCTGTTAAAGAAGAGGAAGTTACTTTTAAATAACCTTTATGTTCAGCGTTGTTGTTTGCATACATATTAAAGGGCTCGGCTTTTTGTTCCACTATCATATAGTCCAAAGAAGGATAAAAGTGTTCTGAGGTTTTGCTTACTTTTACCTCTGGTGTTTTGTATTCAAAACTTTGAGTAGTACAAAACATAGAGTCGGGGTGAAAAACAAACTTATTAGACAAAGAAGTAGATGCTCCATAAACAAATTTACCTGTTCCTAACAATCCATTTGCGCTCAAATCTATAGAATTATAATATGTGGCTCTGCCACCATAGGCAACCAAGCCTTGAGAAGAGAAATCTTTTTTAAAGCCCAAAGCATAATCTCTCATAACCCTTAAAGGCTCTTTGATTATAGGAAATATTCCTGCAGAATGCAACTCTCCTTGTAGGACAATGTCCTCAGAAGCAAAGGAAAACATATTTCTGATAATAAAAGGTTGTAACTCATAATAAAAACTATCCCTATTATAGACTCCGTTTTGTATGTGAGTATAATCATAATATACGTATGAATTTTTTAAAGAAGTAAGCATAGGGAAACCATCTATCTTTTTTATTGAACTTTTGTTGTTAGAAGAATCTATTATTAACTCACAAGTAAGTTTTTGTATGGGAGTCTGTATCATTATATAAGTGTTGGAATCTGTGAAAGAGGGTACGTAAAATTTCATAGAATCCATTTGTGGCAGATTTATTTTAAAATCTTCGTATGAAAATTTACATTCTGTTCCCGACATTCTAAATCTACCTGCCGCTATAAGTCCATCAAAAGAAAAATCCCTATTTTTTTGCATAACCATTTTGCCATCTTTAGGAGTTATAGTCACATTGTGAGTATCACTAACAAGAAAAGTTTCCACACCATTCAATCGCAAATCCATATCAAAAATATTTATAACAGCATTGGCTTCTCCTTGAGTAGTAGAAGAAACAAAACGTAAAGCATCATAATCCTCTCGTTTTTGATATGCCTTTATATAAGAATAGAGTTTTTCCTTTACAATTGCCGTTTCCCTATATGACTCATAACTCATAAAACCATTAAGAGAAAGATTCATCAAAAGCAACTTGCATTGGGTTTCGTCCAAGCCTGTGAATTTTGAAAATTGTTTTACGGTAAAAGACTTTTTACCTGTCTTATGTGTATATAGCATTACTCTTTCCAAAGGAGATATTTCGTCCATTTTCTGTACTTCATACCAACGTTTTGCGGAATAATAGTTATTGCTTTCAAAGGTTGCGAAACTTTTTTTGTTTGGTCCCTTTATCCCCGTAAATTCTATTGTATGGTCATCTAATCCTGCATAAACTGCCTCTGTATATATGTCTAAGCAATGATAAGAATCTATCCATGGAGATGCAGAAATACCAACCTTATTATCTGAGCAAAGTATTTGACGAGTATTTTTATTAAAATTCATTTTTGTGCCTGGGTGGTAAATAGAATCTTTTTGTACATAAAACGTTATTTGACAATTTTCTGTTATTATGCCCTCACGTGAAAAGGGATGTTCTATTGCTTTAGCTACCATAAAGATTTCTCCATCCTTATAGAAAACAAGTTTAGCAGGTTCTTTAACATCTCCCGTACCCAAAAAACGACCTCCCTGTTGAGTAAAGCCTCCAACATAATCAACTTGCGGAAAAATATTTTTGATAATTTCCTCTCTTTTATAAGAAGTAAAAAGTGGGTATTTACCTTTGCCTTTTACTTTATCGGAACATAGGTCAGTAAAATAGCCTTCTAAAGTATGGGAAAAATATTCCTTATTCGTAAAACTTACGCTGTCAGCATTAAAGCCTGCTGTTTTCAGAGCCACATTATATTTTTTTAAAGTTACAAAAACGCTATCTTTATTTAAGCCTGCTTTTTCCCAAGTAACCACACCAGAAGAGCCTTCCCAATTCTCCTCCATCAAATAAAGTCTTCCCGTTGTGTTGTATATAGTATTTTGGTCGGAAGAGGAGGAGTATGTTATATTTATAGGAGAGGAAAAATCTGCATAAACTCCCCTTGCGTTATCTTCTCTAAATATATAAGACACATCATTATCAAAAGCCCAACGAGTTATTTTGGAAAGATATAAACAATTTTTTGAAAGTAGGTTATAAGTAGTTTCCATTGCCTTGTTGTAGATAGCAATATTATGAGCAGAAAGATATTTATACATACCTTTAAGCCATTGATTATAGCTCTCTTGTGATTGATTTGATGAGGTAAAAGCAATTTGAGTTAATAAAAAATCATAAAAGCCATTTCTTGCTCTTATATTTTTTTTGAGCATTAGTTGGGAAAGTTTCAATACATCTTTTTTATGAGAGGAAGAAAATGTATTCCAAACGCTGTCATATTGTATCATAAGCGTTTCCCATTCTTTTTTTTGCTCTTTTTTCATATTAGCATCGGTTTTGTATAATTCTTCCAAATTGTTGATATAATCATCTGTATTATTGGAAAAACCATTAAACCTTTGTGCTGTAGTATTTAGACACAAAAAAACAAAGATTATAATTAAAAATTTACCTTTCATACCTTTTATTGCGTATTGTTCTCTGACAAGAAAAAAACGATTATAATTATATATTTATTGCATAGGTACCAAATACACCCTATCTATTTTTTGTAAAATGAAATTTTAGTTATAGTTTTGCACGTTCATAAATCACAATAAATAAAAATGTATTAACAATTTTTTAAAAAAACATTTTATGATGAGTAAAGTATTGAAGAACAGGTATTCTTACCTGAGAAGTATTGTAGTATATGGGGGGGGTAAAAGCCTTATTATCAAGCATATAACTATAACAAAAACATTTAAATTATTATTTCTATTGTTAATTTTTCTTTGTGCTATTCCAATAATATCTCAAGCACAACATGGAGGTCAAACACAGAATTATTTTGAGTACGAGTATGCTGGTACAACGTTAAGATATACTCCTCTTAGTTACAATGTAGAATATAATGGTGCAATGTTGGAAGCGTGTAGTGTGAGTCAAAGCAACTCTACCATTACTGGCACGTTAGAAATTCCCGTAGTGGCATTAAAAATAGACAGAGGACAAACGACTCGTTATGTTGTTACCCAAATAGCAGAGAATGGATTTGATGGGAGTAGTATGACAGCAGTTATACTGCCGAACACGTTGAGGATAATAGGTTATGGTGCTTTTGGGTTGTGTGAAGGTTTAACAGAAATAACAATACCTGCATCAGTAGACACAATAGGTTCTTCAGCTTTTGCAAGTTGTTTTAATTTGCGGTATGTAACTTGTTTAGGAGAAAATCCTCCCTATTTGGAGAAACCTTCTCAAATAGGTGAAATATTATTTGGAGAATATCTCAACTTTTACAAAGAGGGTAATCATTATAGAATAACTTTCAATATTCCAAATGATAATTATTTAGCATATCCTGGATGGTCTAAAATTCTAAGTATGAGTGATGGTGTAACTATTCCGGGTAAAAACTGTCTCATTACAGGCAAGTGGAATTTTGTTGCGGGGTTGGGAAATAATGCGAGTCTTTATAATAACAATACTCCTGCAAATTTTACAAGTGGTTTTACGGCAAATACTTCTATTAATGACTCTTCAAGAGCAGATAATCCTCATTGTGATATAGCGATAGCGGGCTATGATTATCAAAACAATGCTTGGAATAATACCTTTTTGTATGCTAATGAAACAATGAAAACGGGTGAAGGTTATTTTGTTTGGGCTTTTAATGAAAATTATCAAGGCACACAAGTAACCAATGATAATACCCTTACAAGCGTTTCAATGCCATATCAAACAAGTGGTAGCGTACAAGTAAGCCAAACAAATAGCGGTACTGCAAATACATCTGGTACTGGAACCGATGCTGTTTCTGCTAAGTGGTTTGCTTTTGGCAATCCTTTTGATAAGAATTTAAACAAAACCGATATTTTGGGTGCCTTATCAAATG
>CAZVEO010000043.1:0-20476 GCA_964626385.1 uncultured Bacteroidaceae bacterium | reverse complement strand
AAGATTTCCGCAATGTCTTTAAAGCCGAGTTAAAGAGTCTTTTCCTTGTACCTGCCAAAAGTTTTGATAATGTAAAAGGAGATTTTCCTATAGGTTTTTTTATTTGGGACACAAATAAGAAAAAGCAATTTAAAAGCATAACAGCAGATGTATACAACATAAAAGGAGACTTCCAAGAAAAGAAAAATATCGTATGTACAGATGGTTTAAAGAACATAGGTCAATGGATAGCCTCTTATAGAGATAGGAATAGCACAGAAATACCTTTGGGTATGCTCAATTCTGGTCGTTTGGACTTTCAGCATAATAATATAGTGTACATACAACACGAGATATCAGATGCCGCTCATGCTCTTACTCTTACTCTTACTAATCTAATCCCTTGTTGTGTGTTTTTTGCCGTAAGAAAGTGCATTGAGGCAACATGGATAAATGATAGGGAACAGTTTCTTTATCCTAATGAGGGGTGGAAAAACGACAAGGAGTTTCAAACAGATTGCTTAGCTTTTACCATTTTTCATGGTTCCAATTATATAAAAACATCTGAGGGAATAAACCACTGGATACCTTTTAAGGAACAACAAGTTGGTGCAAGAGAAAGATATAAGAGTCATTTTATGGTAGATTTTCTTTCTGGAAAAATAAAACCAGAGGAAAAGAAAAGAGACAACCTATTCAATATGACAGAAATCGGCTCCTCTTCGCTGCAATCCACTGTCTCCTCTGCTAACTCCTCACAAACAACAAAGCCACAACCTTTGATATTCTCCACTGAGGCTAAGGAGGTGTTTGATTCTGCCAAAGAGTTGTGGAAATATTATCATTCTCAAAAGGATTCCAACGCTGATGCTTCTTTTTATGATATTAGGGAGTATTTTCAAGGTAGGGCTAAGAACGGCAGAATGAATAATAATAGCACAGACGAAAAATACAACACCTTAATAAACGACCTAAGAGAAAAGCAAAAACTTCTTGCCAAGAAAATCTCCCAAAAAGCCTACGAATACGAATTCCTACACCCATAGGGTGTCTTATATGGGCATAGCCACAGGCACAGGCACAGCCTGTTCTATAAGGGCATAGCCGTTACACGTGGGGCACCCATAGGGTGTTTTATAAGGGCAAAGCTGTTACTTTGATAGGGTAACATAGGTTGCAATAGGTTATTATGAGTTACAGCCTAAGACTGTTCTATAAGGTCAGAGCCACAGGCACAGCCTGCACCCATAGGGTGTTTTATAAGGGCAAAGCCACAGCTTTTTTTAAAGGCTTTGCCTTATCTTAACTTATACTAACCTATCATAACCTATGCTAACTTGTAAAAGAGTAACGGCTTTGCCCGTATAAAACACCCTGTGGGTTCAGGCTTTGCACTTATAAGACAGGCTGTAATGACTATGTCCTTATAAAGCAGGCGGTGCCTGTGCCTGAGGGTGTAACCTATTAAAGTTTATACTAAGTTTAATTCTTTTTTTATTTGTTCTATTTTTGCTAAGGCAATTTGGCAAAGCGAATTAAAATCATCACCTTTTTTGAAATTCATTTTTACTCCAAAATAGAATTTGATTTTTGGCTCTGTGCCCGAAGGACGTACAGAAATTTTGCTACCATCTTCAAGGAAATATTGCAATACATTAGATTGAGGAATATCTAATTTTGATTCCTCACCGGAGAGAATATTTTTGCTTATCTGTTGCTCTATGTCGTAGATTTTGACAACTCTTTGACCTATTATGGTTTTAGGTGGGTTGTTTCTAAAATCTTGCATCATTTTTTCAATTTCCTCCGCACCGCTTTTACCTTTGCGTACTATGGAAACAAGTCCTTCTTGATAGTAACCATACTTTTGATATATTTCCAAAAGTACATCATATAAGGTTTTGTTATTTTGTTTTGCCCAAGCACACATTTCTGCCAATATGCAACAAGCAGAAACAGAGTCCTTATCTCTTACAAAATCACCTATCATATAGCCATAACTTTCCTCTCCTCCGCCTATGTATTTCTCTTTACCTTCCAAAGAAAGTATTTTATCGGCAATCCACTTGAACCCTGTCAAAACATCATAACATTTAACCTTATAGTCTTCTGCCAAAACTCTTATTAACTCTGAAGAAACAATTGTTTTTATTATAAACTCATTACCCTTATAAAGTCCAAGTTCTTTATATCTTTCCAAAAGATAATAGGTCAAAAGCGAAGCTGTTTGATTGCCATTAAGCATCATTATTTCTCCTTTGTTATTTCTAATAGTCAAAGCCTCTCTATCGGCATCAGGGTCGGTGGCCAAAAGAATATCTGCTTTTTCTTCTTCCATTAGTTTTAACCCAAGTTCCAAAGCACTTCTTTCTTCTGGATTTGGAAAAGTAACAGTTGGAAAATTACCATCAGGTATGCTTTGTTCTTTTTGGCAAACAATATTGGAAAATCCCCAAAGTCGCAAAGCTTCAGGTACTATTTTATACCCCGTACCATGCAAAGGAGTGTAGGCTATTTTGATATCCTTAAATTTGTCCAAACCTTCACTTGCAAGAGATAGGGTTTTGAGTTTTTCAAAATAAACTTTATCAAAATCATCTGTAAGTAAGGTGATATTGTCCATATTCTCTTGCATCCTTACTTGTGAAATATCTTTTATTGCATCAACTCTTGATATTACATCCTCGTCATGTGGAGCAACCAATTGAGCACCGTCATTCCAATAAGCCTTATAGCCATTGTATTCTTTTGGATTGTGAGAAGCGGTAATCATTACGCCTGCATCACACTTTAATTCTCTAACGGCAAAACTCAAAAAAGGAGTTGGGTGAATATTTTCAAACAAAAAAACTTTAAAACCATTGCCTGCAAAAACTTTGGCAACTATTTGAGCAAAATCTTTGCTATTGTTTCTGCTGTCAAAAGAAACGGCAACTTTAATTTCTTTTTTGTCTTTGTTTTGTTGTTCTATGATATAGTTGGCAAAACCTTGTGTAGAGGTGGCTACAACAATACTGTTCATTCTATTTGTACCCACCCCCATTATACCTCTAAGACCACCTGTACCAAAGGCAAGTTTTTTATAGAAAGCATCGTTAAATTCCTCTACATTTTCTTTTTTTAGTCTTAGTATTTCTTGCTTTATTTCTTGGCTAATACCTTTTTGATTTAGCCATTGTTCAGCGTTTAAAACCGCTTGTTTGTCCAATTCTGCCATAATCTATCTGCGTTTTTTATTGTTTTCTAAATATTTTTGAGCCTCTTCGTTCCCCATATTAGCCGCTATACCATAATACTCCAAAGATTTTTTTCTGTTCTTTTTGACTTGGTCGCCTGATTGATAAGCCTTAGCAAGTATTAAGTAAGATTCTGCTTTATAGAATTGTTTTAAGTTTAAAATCTGTGTTATGGAGTTGGTTTTTTTATAGTTTTCTATTGCAATTATTTCTTTTGCCTGCAAAATTCCTTTATTTGCCGCTTTGGTATAATATTGCAATGCTTTGCTTTTGTTTGTTTTTTCTACGTAGCCGTTTTCCAAAAACAAGCCGTAAACATATTCTGCCATAGGAATATTTTTTTCTAAGGCAATTTTGGTAAGAGAATAAGCCTTTTCATAATCTGGTGCAATGGCTCCGTTGCAAGATAAGATATAAGCTAAATAAGCCATAGCTACAGTATCATTGTTTTGCGTTGCTTTTTCGTACCAGTAAACAGCCTCTTGCCAATTTTGTTCCACAACTTCTCCCGTCAAATAACAATCGGCAATACGTCTTTGTGCCAAACCTTCATCTCTTTGGGCGCATATTCTATACCAAAGATAAGCACGAGAAACACTCTTTGCGGTACCTAAACCTGCATCAAACATAGTGGCAACTTTTAGTTGTGATTTCTCATGTCCTCGCTCTGCCGCTTTCATATAATAATTAAAAGCATTGGTATAGTTTTGAGTACAGCCTTTGCCTTGCTCATATAAATAAGCGACCATATAATCGGCTTCTAAATTACCCTTATCTGCTGCTTGTTTGTACCAAATAAATGCTTGTTTAGTGTCTTGTATTCTACCTATACCTTTGTAGTATTCCTCTGCTAATTTAAACATTGCCGATACATTGCCTGAGCGTGCTTTAAGTTCTAAATTTTGTTGTGCTTGAATACAACAAACACCAAATAATACAAAAGCTACAAAAAATACTACATTCTTTATTTGTCTATTCTTCATATTGCCACAATTGTTTTTCGTTCCAATATTCCAAAGCAGTAGGATACCCTTCTTTATAGGCCATTTTTATATAATTAAGACTTTGAGCCACGTCTTTTTTACACCCTAAACCATCATAATACATAGTACCTACCTTAAACATTGCTTTAGCCAACCCACCTTTGTCTGCTGCTTTTTTGTAATAAGAAAAAGCCGTAGGCAGATGTTTTGCTACTCCCACTCCTTGTGCGTACATTTCTCCCAAAGAATAACAAGCCTCATAATTATCCAATTCTGCTGCTTGTTTGTAATAAGTAAAAGCCAAATGCAAGTTTCGTTGTACTTCTGTACCATAGTAATACAAATCACCAAGTGCCATTATGGCATCTTTTTGATTTTGCTCTGCTGCTTTTTTATACCAATATATTGCTTTTTTTATATCCTTTTGCATTTTGTCATTTTGGGCATACATTCTGCCTAATTTGTATTGTGCTACGGCATCTCCGTCACGAGCGGCAACTACAAAAGTTTGCCCCATAAGATTAGTACCATTGCAAAAATATATAAATACAATAATAAAGACTATAATTTTGCTTATTTTTTTCATTCTCTTTACTCTATTTTTATATAAGAACAAACATAGTACAAAAGTAATAATAATTTGCAACAAAAACGTTTGATTTTGTTAAAATATTTTATTTGCCAATAAAAATAGCGGTCAAATTCACAAAAAAAGCATACTTTTGCACCTTAATTATAGTAGAGTTAAGATGAAAAAAAATAGTTACATTTTTCCACTTACCATAATAGGTATATTGTATTTTGTGTTTGGTTTTATAACATGGTTGAATAATCAGTTGATACCATTCTTAAAAACTGCTTGTCAATTGTCGGATACTCAAGCCTATTTGGTTACATTTGCTTTTTATATTTCTTATTTTGTTATGGCTTTACCTTCGGCGGGCATTTTAAAACGTACTGGTTTTGCAAAAGGTATGTCACTTGGGCTTGTGGTTATGGCTTTGGGTTGTTTGATTTTTATTCCTGCGGCTTTGAATAGAAATTATATTGTTTTTCTTTTGGGGTTGTTTGTGCAGGGAACGGGTTTAGCACTTTTACAAACAGCAGCCAATCCTTATGTAACAATACTTGGTCCTATAGAATCGGCAACTCAAAGAATGTGTATTATGGGACTATTTAACAAAATAGCAGGTATAATAGGTATATATATTTTTTCAAAGGCTTTGCTTTCCAACTTTGATACCATAACAGATAATATAAATATAAGCACGGGCTCTGAGCAAATACTATTGCTCAATGACCTTGCTCACAGAATAATTTTGCCTTATATAATAATGGCTTGTGTTCTTGTTGTGATTGCCCTAATGGTTTATCTTGCAAAATTACCAAATATCAATTCCTCAGATGAAAACGAGGAAAATTTAGATAACAAAGAACAAACAAAAAAACTTCCTGCATATCTTTGGTTGGGTGTTTTGGCTTTGTTTTTTTATGAGGGAGCAGAGGTTATGGCTATAGATACTCTTGTACCTTATAGCAAATCTATAGGCTTGCCCGATAGTGTTTATTCAAAAATAGGAATGTTTGCTTTGGTGGCTTTGTTGGTGGGCTATATTTCCACTATAATACTAATACCAAAATATTTATCTCAAAGAAAAGCTCTTATCTACTGCTCTTTGCTTTCTTTAATTTTTGTAGTAGTGGCATTGTGTACTACGGGTATAACCTCTTTAATATTTCTTATATTGTTATCTTTTTCAAATTCTGTTATGTGGGGCGCAATATGGGCTTTGGCAATAGACAAACTTGGCAAAAACACTTCTTTTGCTTCTGCTCTTTTGATTATGGCTATAGTTGGAGGTGCTGT
Source organism: uncultured Bacteroidaceae bacterium (assembly GCA_964626385.1). Lineage (GTDB taxonomy): Bacteria > Bacteroidota > Bacteroidia > Bacteroidales > P3 > Scybalousia_A. The sequence goes on along the minus strand of CAZVEO010000043.1, from coordinate 14,411 downwards.
AATACCTTTGCTTTACGGAGGATTGTCCGATAAAATAGGCTCTTTGCATACCCCTTATATATTGTTTTTACCTTGTTATTTGTTTGTACTCTATTATGCAATCAGAGGCTACAAGGTAGGAAAGAAAATAGAGAATAAATAAGAGAAAACCAAACACATAAAATTTTGATTTTTAGAAAATGGCTAAAGAAAAAAATATACAAGAGATTTGTGCTTTTTGTGGCAAACCAATGAATCAAGTAAATAGGTTTTACGCTTCTATGTTTCAGGGTGTGGGGCTTTGCGACAGTTGTTTGAGAGAAATAAACAAATTGGCGGCAAAAGAATATGAACATACTCACAATCACGCCACAGAGGACAAACACTTGGATTTGAAAACACCTAAGGAAATATTTGATTTTCTAAATCAATATGTAATAGGGCAGGAGAGGGCAAAAAAAACACTTTCTGTTGCTGTCTATAATCACTATAAGCGATTGAATTATATTTCTTCAGGTAAGAGTACTGACGATGTTGAGTTGGAAAAATCAAATATCATAATGATAGGTGAAACCGGTACGGGAAAGACTTTACTTGCTCGCACAATAGCCAACCTTTTGAATGTTCCTTTTTGTATAGCAGATGCTACCACTTTGACTCAAGCCGGATATGTTGGTGAGGATGTAGAGAATATACTTACACGACTTTTGCAAAATGCTAATTATGACGTGGAAAAAACACAGAAAGGTATTGTCTTTATAGATGAAATTGACAAAATTGCCCGCAAGGGGGACAACCCTTCCATTACCCGAGATGTAAGTGGAGAGGGAGTACAACAATCGTTGCTAAAAATTTTGGAGGGTACGATAGTAAATGTTCCACCCGAGGGAGGTAGAAAACACCCAGAGCAACAATTTATTCATGTTGATACTCGTAACATACTTTTCATAGCAGCAGGAGCTTTTGATGGTATAGAAAGAAATATAGCATCTCGTATGAATTCTAACGCAATAGGTTTTTCCGAATCTTTGAGAAGGGATAATATAAATACGGATGAGTTTTTGAAATATGTCCAACCACAAGACCTTAAAAAGTTTGGACTTATACCAGAGTTAATAGGCAGATTTCCTGTTTTAACCTCATTAAACAAGTTGGATGCTAAGGCGCTTAAACGCATACTTACAGAACCTAAGAACGCTATAACCAAACAATATCAAAAGTTATTTGAGATGGACAACAAACATTTGACTTTTACAGATGAGGTTTTGGATTACTTTGTGCAGATTTCTTTAAAATATTCTTTAGGTGCAAGAGGATTGCGTTCTATTATGGAAAATGTTATGAATGATTTGATGTTTTCCATACCTGAAGACAAAGAACACGGCGAAATCACTATAACCAAAGAATACGCAGAAAAGGTTTTGGATACAAGCCTGTTGAAGCAAGATAAATAAAGCATAGAAATGAAAAAGATATTTGCTCTTATTGTATTATTGTTTGCGATTCTTTCATTAAAAGGGCAGGTTTCTCAAGGAATAACTGTTTTTGCTACTATTTATCAAGGTGATACCATACCTATGGCATACCTTGACCCTATTATAGTAACAAGTTATATAAGTCCTCTAACTTCGCAAGAAAAGACAAAATACTCAAAACTTATAAGAGATGTAAAAAAAACTTATCCATACGCTAAAAAAGTGGAAAGTATTTTGGCAAGTTATTCTCGCATAATAGCTAATGCACAAAACGAATCTCAAAAAGAAAAAATACGTAAACAGGCTATGCGTGATATAGAGGATAGATTCTCATCGGAAATAAAAAAATTAAAGAAAAGTCAGGGCAAAATACTTGTAAAACTTATACATAGACAAACGGGAAGAAGCTCCTATTCTCTTATCAAAAATTTTGCAAGTGGAACAAAAACCGCTTTTATTAATTTGACAACAAAAGCAATGGGTATAGACTTAAAAACTACTTTTGACCCTGCTAACAATGAGCAAGATAGAATGATAGACCGTATAGTTTATAGCATTGATATAGGAAAGTTGTAGTTTTATAAGAAAAAGATATTTAAGGTAATGAAATATGGATATTGCTTTATAGGTGTTTGCCCCATAAGAAAGGAAAGTACAAGTCTTAGTGAACAAGTTTCACAACTTGTCTTTGGTGATTTTGTGGAAGTTATTGAGCAAAAAGATGATTGGTTAAGAATACGAAACCTATCTGATAATTATGAAGGCTATATAGATAAAAGAAATATTCTACCTGTACAGAGAAAAAGAAAAAACAAATATTTCTCTACTTCTCTGTTTTCTTATATACAAATGGATAGGGAACTTGTTGCTATACCTTTTGGCGCAAGAGTGATAGACAAACAATTTACTCTCGCTGGGCATAATTTTACTATAAAAAACTCCGAACTAACTACTATAAAAACTTTCAACAAAGAAAATCTTAGAGACGCTCTTTTACCTTTGCTTAATACTCCGTATCTTTGGGGGGGCAAAAGCATAATGGGAATTGATTGCTCCGGACTTACTCAGTTAGTTTTTTCTATATTTGGTATAGAATTGCCACGTGATGCAAAAGAACAATACCTTCAAGGCAAAAAAGTTAAAGATATTGCTTCTGCCAAAGAAGGCGACCTTTTATTTTTTGGAACAGATAAAAAACATATTACCCACGTAGGAATTTTTCTTTCTCCTCAATATGTTATTCATTCAAGTGGAAGAGTAAGAATAGATTTAATTGATAACAAAGGTATCATAGACCACGATACAAAACAATATTCCCATACACTACAAGCCATAAAAACACCCACAGGGTGATTTACAGGCACAGCCTGTTTTATAAGGGCAGAGCCGTTAAAAAAATATCATACGCTTATGCGTCTTATAGAACATCCTATGAGTGCAGACTGTGCCTGTAATCTACGCTAACTTATAAAAAGAAAAAAACAAAAAAAATAACAAAAAGAAAAATGAGAAAATCGGTTTACTGATTATCAATAAGTTACAAAAAAAAAGTGTGCACGCATTTGGTCAGGTCAAAAAATCTTCGTAACTTTGTAAGAGAAAAAGATACCTACCACAAAATTTCCATTTTTCACCCTTGTAACTATTTGATAATCAACGACAACGAATCTTCGTTTCGAGAAATCGAAACGAAGATTCGTCGAAATAAAACGAAGATTCATTTTTGTAAAATCCCGTTTTGAAAAATTTTTTCTTCAAAAAACCCTTCGAAAACGCTGATTTTCAAGAAAAATGCCCAATTTTGACCCTTCGAAAAAGGTTAAGTGATTGATAATCAGTAGTAGCACCCTTATTTTTTGATTTTAAATAGGTATTTACGCGATTTTCCAAAAAATTTTTTTTTGCCTCTTTTTTTTTGTAGGTTAGCATAGGTTATTATAGGTTGTGATGGGTTGCACCCGCAGGGTGTTTTATAAGGGCAGAGCCATTACTTTTGTTTAATGGCTCTGCCCTTATAAAACAGGCTGTGCCTGTGCCCTATAAAACAGGCTGAACTTGCCCCTATGGGTATAAAAAAATACTCCTCAAACAATAAAAGATCGAGGAGTATGTAGCGATAGAAAAAAATTATTAAATAAATTTCAATTCTCTTAAAGCCTCTTCTATTTTCTCAAAAGTCATAGACATATCATTGTCCAAGCCCACAGAGTAGCGAACCAAACCTTCAGACATACCCATTTTGTCTTGGTATTCTTGTGGAACTTCGCTTGAAGTGGATTTACCTGAGCAAGAGAATAAGGTGCGGAAGTAACCCAAAGACACTGCTAAGTAACCAACGCCTTTTTCTTGCATTTTTTCCATGAAAACATTAGCCTTTTCTGCAGTACCCAAATCTATTGCTATCATTCCTCCAAATCCAAATTGCTCGTTGTACTCTTTTACCATCAATTCGTGGTCAATATGCTCTGGCATACCAGGGTAATTTACTTTTATACCAAGTGCTTTAAACCTCTCAGCCAAGTACATTGCGTTTTCAGAATGTTTTTTCATTCTTATGTGCAAATCATACAAGTTTTTCAAAATAGAAGTGGAACGGAAAGAATCCAAAACAGGTCCCAATAACATAGCAGTACCGTTGTTGACATCTATCAAAGCATTGATAAAGTCAGCATCTGCACATATTGCTCCGGCAACACAATCGTTTTTGCCATTAACATATTTTGTCATAGAATAGATTACAACATGGGCTCCAAGTTGATAAGGAGAGAAAACCATAGGGGTAAACGTATTGTCTACCAACAGTCTTGCTCCAAATTCGTCTGCTATTTTTCTAAGTTCTGGTATGTTTGCTATTCTAAGCAAGGGGTTAGACATTGTTTCGGTATAAATAACTTTTGTATTTTTTTTGCAGGCTTTTTTTACCTCTTCCAAATTGGTAGTATCTACAAAAGTAACCTCAACTCCGTAATTGTTGATGTAGTTTTTAAGAAAGGCAAAAGTACCACCATAAACAGTCATAGAGGCAACAATATGGTCGCCTGCTTTAAGGCATTGCATCAAAGCACAAGTAATGGCAGCCATACCCGAAGCCGTAGCCCAAGCAGCCTCAGTACCTTCCATTGCTGCCAAAGCCTTACACAAAGCCATATTGCTTGGATTCCAATGACGAGAATAAAGGAAAAAGCCTTCTGCTTCGCCGTGGAATGTATCTGTCATAAGTTGTCCCTTTGGAAAGGTAAAAGTAGCAGAATCATTGATATTTGGATTTACTCCTCTTTCTGCTGAAACTTCTGCAACAGCATTTATGGCCATTGCAGGGTCAAATTTCTTATTATTCATTATTTTGTTATATTTTTTGAAAGGTTAATTAACGTAAATTTCCAAATCTTAAAAGAATACTTATATCCCAAATTAGCAATTCATTGCTCCGCAAACATGTATAACTTGTCCGCTTACGTATGAGGACAAATCAGAACCAAGAAAAACAGCAACTTTAGCAACTTCCTCTGGTTGTCCACCTCTTTTCATTGGTATTTGATTTTCCCATGCTTTGCGAGCATCTTCTGGTATTTTTGCTGTCATATCGGTAATAATAAAGCCCGGAGCAATAGCATTGGAGCGTATATTTCTACTACCCAATTCTTTTGCTATGCTTTTGGTAAAACCTATAATACCTGCTTTGGAAGCAGAATAGTTGGCTTGTCCGGCGTTACCGCTAACACCTACTACACTACTCATATTTATTATAGAGCCACCTCTTTGCTTTATCATATATTTTTGTACTGCATGAGTAAGGTTAAAAACAGATTTCAAATTGACAGCAATAACCATATCCCAATCTTTTTCAGTCATACGCATCAAAAGATTATCCTTTGTTATACCTGCATTATTGACCAATATGTCTATTCTACCAAATTCCTCAACAACTTGGTCAACTATTTTTTGAGAATCTTCAAAAGAAGCAGCATTACTTGCATATCCCTTTGCTTTCGCTCCAAGTTCAAGTAATTCTTTCTCTGTTTGCTCCATAATCTCATCTCTGTTAAGGTCGGTGAAAGCAACCAAAGCACCTTCTTTTGCATACATTAAAGCAATTTGTTTTCCTATTCCTTTTGAGGCTCCGGTAACCAAAGCCACTTTGTTCTCTAATAATTTCATATTTCTTTTATTTTTTACTATATCACCACAACACATTTTTTTGATAAAAAAATTATGTCATAGATACTTTTTTAAATTTATCTCTTATATATCTAAAACTCATAAGCACATTGTAATAAGTTGCCTTGAAGAAACCATAATGTTTTATCATTATTCTATATCTTTCCATATTTGCTTGCCACATTCTTTGTTTGGCAAAACCACCTTCAAGAAAATAACAATAGGTTCTTTTGGAATGACGTATAAGAGTCGGGTCAGCTCTTTCTATTACGGTTAAAAGCCATTCAAAATCTGCATCTATTTTGTACCTTGTATCATAATAGGGAGCAAGTTTTCGCCTGACTATTGCTGCTTGATGACAAACCAACATTCCCCAAAGAAAACTATCCTTTGTTAGTACATCAGGCTCTTTAAGTCGCCTTTCTGCAATTATTTCGCCTTTTTTGTTTATTATCTTAGTTTTACCGTAGTAAATATCTTGAGATAGAAAAGAGGAAGTTATTATTTTTTCCAAAGTATTGGAGTGCGGAATACGGTCGCCGGCATTTAAAAACCAAACATACTCACCAGTTGCTAAGTCCAAGCCCTTGTTCATAGCATAGTAAAGTCCGTCGTCTTTTTCTGAAACGTATTTGGTTATGGCATCTCTATTTTGTTCTATTATCTCTTTTGTCCCATCCGTAGAATCACCGTCTACCACTATATACTCCAAGTTAGTATACGTCTGCTTTCTTACGCTATTTATGGTAGGTTCTATAAAGTCTTTTGCATTGTAGCAAACCGTTATTACGGAAACTAAGGGTTGTTTCATAAGTTTTTCTCTACTCTCTTTTTCATTAAAATGCAAAATTAGGTAAAAAACTTTACAAAATAAGTATTGACTACTCTAATTTTGCAAAAAAAAATATTACTTTTGTAGAGATTAGTATGTAAAAAAAAGTCTTGTAGAAAATAATATTTGGTATATTTAACAATAGGTAAAAATCAAAAAAGCGTAAAAAAAAAATGAACACATTAGCATTATTAGTTACGATAGGAATTGTATGGGTGGTAAGTATTGTTGTTTTTATTGTAATAATAAAACGTACTTCTTCCAAAAATATAGACATTTCTGAACTTTCAACTCAAAGAGAAAACAATGTAAGGTTGGAGGAAAATATACGTAGTTTGCAAACTCAAATAAATGATTTGCAAACTACCTTAAATGATAAGGAAAAAGAGTTGAAAGATTGGAGATTGAAAAATATAGAACTTTCCAATGAAGTTGTAAGAGCAAAAAAAAATGATGAGTTTATTACGGAAAAATTAAAGGATAGAGATAATGAAATTGCTTTATTGCGTCAAAAAGTAAATGATATTGCTACGGAAAATTTACAACAAAAAGAAACTCTTACAAACTTAGAGGGAACAAAACAAGTTTTGCAAGAAAAGTTGGAAAATACGCTTGCTATTTACAACAAACAAGAACAAGAGTATAGAAAACTCAAAGAAGAGTATAATAATCTAAATAAAGAATATACTCAAACAATAGCAACTCTGCAAGCCGAAAGAGAAAAGAACCAAAGTTTTGAAAAGAACTTTAAGGAGTATAAAGAAAATTTGGAAAATATCAATAAACAGAATGAAGAACGTATTCAAAATCTTACGAATAAAATATTAGAGGAAAAGACTGAAAAATTTTCTAAAACCAATGCTGAAAAATTAGATAATATAGTTAAACCTTTAACAGACGAGATAGAAAAATTTAAAAAGAAAATAGAAGAAAGTAACACAGCGCAAGTAGGCTTGCATTCAAGTTTGAAAACCGAAATAGAAAATATAATAAAACAAACCAATCAAATATCTCAAGATGCGGTTAATCTTACCAACGCTTTGAAAGGAGAAAATAAAAGAGCGGGCAATTGGGGAGAGCATATTTTGGAAACCATATTGCAAAATAGTGGATTGGTGCAAGATGTCCATTATTATGCGCAACAAAGAATAAAAGATGAGGATAACAAAACAAATATACCTGATTTTATAGTAAAATTACCCAATGGAGATGGTACAGAAAATATTATAATAATAGATTCAAAGGTATCTTTGGTTGCCTATGAAAAATATTTTAATGCAGATAATGAAGAGGATAGACAACGCTTCTTAAACGACCACTTGAAATCTATTAGAATGCATATAGAGGAACTTGCAAACAAGAATTACTTTGCTTTAACACAGGAAAGCGTTGGTTTTGTTATGATGTTTGTGCCAATAGAACCTGCTTATTTGTTGGCTATGCAAAGTGATGCTACTCTTTGGGAATATGCTTACAAGAAAAGAATTATACTTATTTCTGCAACAAATATGATTTCTTGTTTGAGGCTTGTAGCGGATTTGTGGAAAATAGATACAAGAAACAAAGAGGCTCAAAAAATGGCAATAACTTGTGGTAGAATATATGATAAAATGATAGGTTTTCTTAATACTATGGAGGATTTAGGTAAGGCTATAGATAGTGCTTCGGATAAATTTAAAACAGCAAAAGGACAGTTATCAGAGGGCAGAGGTAACGCAATAAAACAATTGAAAGATTTGGAAAAAATGGGAATTACTTCAAAATCTAAACAACTCATACCCGATAGTTTTAAGGGAGAAGAGGAAAATATTATTGAATAGCTGTTTTATAATAAAGAATAATATTTTGCGTTATCTCTTTTGTGTAAAGTTTTTAGAGTATTGAAGAGAGTTATAATATATATAGTTGTTTTTCTGTGTATTATTTTGGTGTTGTATTCTTGCTCCACTCATAAAGATAAGTGGACAAATAGAAAATACCATTCTATTACGGCTCATTACAATGCTCTTTGGAACGGTAAGGAGGCTTTGAAAGAAGGAAAACGAACAATAGACCAAAATTGGAAAGACGATTATACAAGAATACTACCCATATATGTAAATGGCACAAATGAACAAGCCACCTCAATAAAAAGCAATACAGATAGAGCAATAGAGAAAGGTGGCAAAGTTATAAAGGGACATTCTATGCGTTTTTCAGGTATAGAAAAAAATCCACAGATAGACGATGCTTATTTGCTTATAGGTCAAGCTTGTTACTATGCTCATGATTATAAAGCAGCCGAGGCATCTTTTCAATACATAATAGCTAATTGGAAAAATAGGAAAGAAATTTATGAACCTATGATTTGGTTGGCTCTGACTTATTGCAAAGAAAAAAAACATGCAGAATCGGAAATAGTACTCAAACAAGTACTTAAAGCTATAGAAGAAGGTAAGGCACCAAAAAAATTAAAGAAAATGCTTCATCTTGTATGGGCTGAAAATGATATAGCGCAGGGAAAAACGCTCTCTGCTTTGCAAAATCTACAGCTTAGAAAAAAGAATATTTTTGAAAGAAAACTCAATACAAGAACCAAATTTATAGAGGGACAAATCTATATGAACAATATGCAGTATGCTCAGGCAAGCAAGTGCTTCAAATATACGGCAAGGCATGCCTCAGAGTATTCTATGCAGTTTGTTTCCCAACTAAATATAGCTCTGTGTTTTGACCCGTCAAAGAAAAACAGCATATCCATAATAGAAGATTTGGAAAAAATGCTTGACGATAGCAAAAATGAGAACTATTTAGACCAAATTTATTATGCTATAGGTGAGGTTTATTATCGTAATCGTAGTTATCCCATAGCGTGTAAAAAATGGGAAGAAAGCGTAAAATATTCCAATACAAATAAGGTACAAAAAATGGCATCGGCTTTGAGGGCGGCCAATGTTTATTATGATACACTGCAAAACTATGTTAAGGCGCAATTGTATTACGATACAGCTTTGAGTATTATGGACAAAGATTATCCTCATAGAGATGTTATTCTTTCTCGTCAAAGGGTACTCACTTCTTTGGTGGAAAACCTAAATATTATCAATCGTTGGGATAGTCTTTTGGCACTTAGTGAGTTGAATAAGGAAGAATTGGACGCAAAGATAGACAAATGGATAACAGATTATAAAATAGAAAAAAAGCGTAAGGAAGAGCAAGCCAAAATACAACAAGCTATTATGGCACGTAATGCTTCAATGAATAATTTTAATCAACTAAACAGAAACGTAAGCAATTTTTATTTTAGCAACCCTACCACAGTACAGAGTGGAAAAATAGAGTTTCAGAGAAAATGGGGAGATAGAGCATTGGAGGATAATTGGAGACTTATGGAAAAGCAAGAAATGGGTCTGCAAGAAGATAGTCTTTTGGTAGATATGCAGGAGCAAGATTCTGTTTCTTCTGTAGATAAAACAAAGATACAAGAACCGGGCTATACACCGGATATGAGAGAATACTATACCAAAGATATTCCTTTTACACAAGGGGCCAAAGATACGGCAAACGCACAAATAGCGGATGCTCTTTTGGAGGCAGGTTATATATTTTTTCAAGGCATAAACAACACTACCCGTGCAATAGAAACTTTTATTGATTTGCTTTCTCGTTATCCTCAACATATAAATGTTTTGCCTGCTTCTTATCATTTATATAGACTTTATGACCAAAGAGGAGATTATCCTAATAGCAATTTTTATAAAAATAAAGTACTTGCAGAATACCCAGAAAGCGAGTATGCTGCAATGATAAAGAACCCCGATTATTTAAAAGATGTACAGAATAATAACACTCTTGCAGAAAGGCTTTATAAAGAGGTTTATCAAAGTTACAGTAAAAATGAGTATCTTGCAACCATAGAAAAGGGTAATAATGCTGTAGACTCTTTACATACGGAAGGAGATTATATTCCACGATTAAAATTTTTGGTTGCTCTTTCCAAAGGTAAATTATATGGAGTGGATTCTTTGGCAGATAATCTTAATATGATAATATACAACCACCCAAATAGCGAGGTAACTCCTATAATAGAGCAACAATTAAGATTTTTATCAGATAGTTATAATATAAAAGACTTTGATATAAAATACGATAGTACCAAAGCCACTCAGACAGAAGCAGACAACATTGCAAGCGAAATTATTCCAAATGATACTACCCAGATGGATAACGCTGTAAATAGAGATGATATTTTGGATGCAGAGTCTTTGGTTTATAGAAATAAAGATATGCAACACTATTACTTGATTTTCTTTGATGATAGCAAAATAGATGTTACATTTATGGAAAAGATTATAAGCGATTTTAATAAAAAAGAATACGCACAAGCCAACTTGCAAACAACCTCACAACTATTCACTCTTTCCGACCAAATGATTATTGTGCGTAAGTTTGCTAATCAGCAGGAGGCTTTGGAATATTTTGATAACTTGCAGGAAGATGAAGAATTTGGAAAACTTTCTCCATCTTATTATAGACATTGTGTAATCTCAATACAAAATTATTCCACCCTATATAATAGAAGAAATATAGATGCTTACTTAAAATATTTTAGGTTAATGTATTTGAAAGACAGAAAAAATAATAAATAAAAAAATAGACAATGAAAAAACATCCTCTTATATCATACCTATTAAAAATCACATTTCTTTCTTTGATATTGTGTTTTGTAGTTTTGTTCTCTTTATTAGTTGTACCAAAAGAATATCTTTCCATAAACACGCCTTATTACATATTGATGTTTTATTTGGTTACTTTTGCTTCGTACTCTTTTATGTATTACGCTCCTAAAAAATTTAAACTGAAATTTGAACAGGCTTTTTTGATAACGAAGCTAATAAAGATGTTTATTTATGTTGCAATTTTAGTTATTGTAATTTTTGCACATATTGAAAAAAATATTAAATTTGCAATCTGTTATATGCTACTTTATGTGGTTTATCAAGTGTTTGACACTATAACGATGAAAAAATTAGTAAAACAGAGTAATAAATAGAAAAAGAAATGAATGCAATTAAGGTTTTGATTATTATGTGTTTGGGAACTTTGGCTTTGTTTATGGCTTCTTGCGAAAAAGACTTGGAAGCAGACACGGATTTGCTTGCAGGCAAATGGAGAAATGTGCAAACATTGAATGATACTGCACTTTTGGAAGCAGAGCCTTGGAAAGCAAAAGATTATGTGGAATATGCTCCTTATAATAGTGTTAGGTCAAAACGTATAGTTACAGAATATACCTATACGAGTGAGGACGAGTATGGATATGAGAAAAATGGTACTTATACCATTAGGCAAGACACTCTTATAAGAATAAATAATTCCGGTGCAGCAAGGTATTACAAGATACTTAACATAGATAAAAAGAGTTTTGTTTATGTTACTTCTATGAACGATACCGTTACTTATTTGAGATACAATTAGCAAACAAATAAACATAAATATCATGGATAAAAATCAGATAAAGGAAACCATAGCCAAAAGAGCTGCATTGGAACTTAAAGATGGTTATGTTGTAAATCTTGGAATAGGTATACCGGGAATGATACCTAATTATTTGAAACCTGGAGTTAATGTTTTGATACAAGCCGAAAATGGTATGGTTGGCATGGGACCAGCACCTGAACAAGGCAAGGAAGACCCAGAGTGGATAAATGCCGGAGGACAACCTATTACAGCAATGAAGGGAGCAGCAACCTTTGATAGTGCAACTTCTTTCGGTATTATTAGAGGCGGACATGTAGATGCTTCTATTCTTGGTGCTTTGGAGGTTGCAGAAAATGGAGATTTAGCTAATTGGATGATACCAGGCAAAAAAGTACCGGGTATGGGTGGTGCAATGGACCTTTTGGAAGGTGCAAAGAAAATAATTCTTACAATGGAGCATACAGCCAAAGGCAAACCAAAAATATTGAAAAAATGTACTCTTCCTCTTACAGCGGCAGGAAAAGTAAATATGATAATAACAGAAATGGGTGTTATGGAAATAACTCCTGAGGGTATAGTTTTGACAGAACTTAACCCAGAGTTTACTGTTGAGCAAGTACAAGAGGCAACAGAAGCTAAACTTATAATTTCTAAGGATTTAAAACCTATGTTACAATAGGCTAAATAAATTGTTTTTATTATTAACGCCAAGTTGATATAAGAAAAATCAAGTTGGCGTTAATTTTTTTTGATTAACATCAACTAAAAACTAAGTCTTATCGGAATAGTTATAAATTATTTTAAAGTTATTTTAAGATTGTTTAAAGTTGTTTCGCTAATAAGTTATGTAAAACTTGTAGTTAATAATAGAGTCTAATTCTTAGGAGGCTTTTGCAAGTAAAATTATTTAAAATTTAGGTTGTTCATTACAGAGCAGTAGATAGATAGTAATTTTTAAGTAACGAAAGCCATTAAAAATAAACACAAAAAGAACGAGAATACTGATACAACAATAGCATCCCCGCTCCAAATGTTTTCACAACGGAATAGTCCTTATTTCTACAATACAAGGAGAAATAAATTCATCTTCAAGTTATTTGGGAGCAATAAGTGATAGAAGTAAAGAGTTGTATTTCAACAATCAAACAGTTGGAGAATATCTGTATAAACAACTTAAAGAGAATAAACATGCAAGTTTGAAAAATCAAATATTTTATAGACAGGATTACTTGCAAGAGTTCAAAACTATTTGGCAAACACAGACTACTTACCATAACAAATTAACTGAAGAACTCTATGCGCAAATTGAAAATGCTATTTTTTTTCAAAGAAGGTTGAAAACTCAGAAAGGATTGTTAAGTCTTTGCGAGTTAGAAACTAAAGAAAAATAGAAGTTGTGTTGGGTGATAAAAGAGTAAAAAAACTTATAGGTCCAAGAGTATGCCCTAAGTCCTCGCCTTTGTTTCAAGAATTTAGAATATGGCAATTTCTTAACAATTTAACTATAGATGACGACCGAGTAGAATTGGAGGTAAAAGAGAAGTTATATGAAGAATTAAGAGTAAAAGAAAAACTTTCTCAAAAAGATATTTCAAAATATGCCTATGGTTTAATAGATGATGGACTAAATATTAAATACAAAGAGATTATTGGTAATAAAACTTTTGTTACATTAATCAAAGCGTGTCCAAGAATAAAGAATGATAGTAGTTTTGTTTTTGACAGTAGTAAAGATTTGGATAATCAAAAGATTTATAAACTTTGGCATTTGCTTTATTCCTACGAAGATGATAATTCAAAATCTGGTGTAGATAAATTATTAAAAAAATTACAGAAAGAACCCTTTAATTTTACTATAGATGAGGCTAAAGCATTGTCAAGAATTAGTTTTGAAGATGATTATTCTAATTTGTCAGCTAAAGCAATAAGGAAACTACTGCCTTATATGAAACAAGGAAAACTCTATAGTGAGGCTTGCCTGTTGGCTGGTTATGTAACTCATAGTAAACAATCTTTAACAAAAGAAGAAATAGAAAACAAAGTTCTACAAAAGCATTTATCCCCCTTAAAGAAAAATAGTTTACGTAATCCTGTGGTAGAGAAGATTCTTAACCAAATGATAAACGTTGTCAATGAATTAGTTGATACCTATGCTGATGGGCATTTTGATGAGATACGTATAGAACTTGCAAGGGAATTGAAAATGAACTCCGAAAAAAGAAAGAATATGACTAAATCTATTGATGATGCTAATAAAGAGAACGAAAGGATTAGACAAATTCTTAGAGAGGAATTTAAATTCAGTCATATAGGTAGAAACGATATTGTAAGATATAAACTCTATGAAGAATTGAAAAACAATGGTTATAAGACGCTGTACTCTAATGAAAAGATTTCAAAAGAGGATATATTTAGCTATGATATAGAGCATATAATTCCTCAATTAGTAAGATTTGATGATTCTTTTGCAAACAAAACATTGGAATTAGGAGGTGTCAATAGAGATA
>CAZVEO010000042.1:0-20781 GCA_964626385.1 uncultured Bacteroidaceae bacterium | reverse complement strand
CGTTTCGATTTCTCGAAACGAAGATTCGTTATCGTTGATTATCAAGTAGTTACAAAGGTAAAAATCGTTAATTTTGTGATAGGGCTGTTTTTCTCTTACAAAGTTACGAAGATTTTTTGACCTGACCAAACGCGTGCACACTTTTTTTTTGTAACTCATTGATTCTCAGTAAACCGATTTTGCACCCACAGGGTGCACCCGCAGGGTGATTTATAAGGGCAAAGCCGTTACAAAAACACATACGCTTAGCGTCTTTAAAACAGCCTGTGACTGCAGGCTGAACCTGTTTTATAAGGGCACAGCCGTTATTTTTTTAGGTTAGCATAGGTTGTTATAAGTTTTTTGATAGGTTAGCATAGACGCAAAGCGTATTACAAAGTTTAACGGATCTGCCCTTATAGAACAGCCTCAGGCTGTAACTCATAACAACCTAGCAGAGTAACGACCTGTGCACTTTAAAATACCTTATGGGTGTATAACTTTTATATTTGTTGTAATTTTGCATAGGTATACATAGTTTATATAATTTTAATGAAAACGCTATCAAACTCAATAGAAGATATAAGGAATTATATTTTGGAGGAATTGAAGAATAAATATTCTTATAATGAAATAAAATCTTTGATAAATATTTTGTTTGAAGAATATTGTAAGATAGACTCTGCTCATCTTTTGGCTTTTCCGCAAGAAAAAATAAACGAATCGGAGTTGCTTAACATTGTGCTTGCCACTCAGCAACTAAAAAAAGAAAAACCTATACAACAAATTTTAAAGAAGGCTTATTTTTACAATCTTTGCTTGGATATAAATGAAAATGTGTTAATACCACGACCCGAAACCGAAGAGTTGTGTCAAAATATTGTTTCTTTAGAAAAACAATACGATAATTTAAATATTATTGACCTTTGTACAGGTAGCGGATGTATAGCTTTGGCACTTAAAAAACATTTGCCACAAAGTTCTCTTTTTGCTATGGACGTTTCTTTACAAGCCTTGCTTTTAGCCAAACAAAATAGCGAAAAATTGAATTTGAATATAAATTTTATGCAAGGAAATTTGTTAGAAAACTTTGATACTCCTTGGCAAGATTTTGATGTAATAGTTTCCAACCCACCTTATATCATGGAAAAGGAAAAAGTTGAAATGAAAAACAATGTTTTAAACTATGAACCCGAAATTGCCTTATTCGTAAAGGATGCAAATCCGCTTGTTTTTTATCAAAAAATCAAAGAATTTTCACAAAAAAGACTAAAAAAGCAGGGTAGAATATATTTAGAAATTAACGAAAATTTATATTCAGAAACTCTCGCTCTTTTCTCTGATATAGAATATATTAAAGAATTAAAACAAGATATTTTTGGTAAAAATCGCTTTATCTTTTTGAAAAAAAAGTAGTAAAAAATTTGTCAGAGATAGAAATTGTACTACCTTTGCATACGGAGAGTTGGCTGAGTGGTCGATAGCGGCGGTCTTGAAAACCGTTGAGGGTAACACCTCCGGGGGTTCGAATCCCTCACTCTCCGCCAAGTTTAAAATAATAAATAACTAAGATAGGTTGAGGGCTTACCATGTCTTTGACCTTTTTTAGTGTTTATAGTGCAACAATAAAAAATAAGTTCTGTTTTTATGAATGAAGAGAATATAAAATATTTAGAGCAGTTTTTTCCTTTTTTGACAGATAAACAAAAAGAGCAGTTTTTAAGTTTGCCCTCTTTATATGAGGCGTGGAATGAAAAAATAAATGTTATTTCTCGTAAAGATATAGGCAATTTGTTTTCTCATCACATACTTCATTCTTTGTCCATAGGCAAGGTAAGTCCATTTGTTGCAAATACCAAGATATTAGACGTTGGCACGGGGGGAGGCTTTCCCGGTGTGCCTTTGGCAATACTTTTTCCTGAGGCTTCTTTTCATCTAATAGATAGGACGGCAAAAAAAATAAAAGTTGTAAATGCCATAGTTCAAGAATTAGGTTTAACCAATATTGTTGCCGAGCAAATTGATTGCAAAGATATAAAGAATAAATATGATTTCATAGTCTCACGTGCGGTTACCAATATGCATGATTTTCTCTTATTATCAAAGAACAAAATACACAAGAGTTCTATAAACAAACTAAAAAATGGAATACTCTATTTGAAAGGTACGGATGCTTATGAGGAAATGTCCGATTACAAAGGTTATTATGAAATATTTGATATAAAAAACATATTCTCACAAGAGGAATATTTTGATAGCAAATGTATTGTTTATATTAGAGCATAGATTTTTTTGTTTTTTTTGCAACAGAAAACAAAAAAAAAAGTCTCATCTTATATAAAAGTATAAAATGAAATATACTCAAGAGGATATTATTCAAGGCTGTTTTAGAGGAGAAAGAGAGTATCAAAAAGCATTGTACGAAATGTACTCTGCGAAAATGTTTGCTATATGCCTTAGGTATTTATCAAACAAGGAAGACGCGGAGGATATGTTACAAGATACTTTTATAAAAATATTCTCTGCTCCCAAGTACTTCAAAAACATAACAAACCTCGGAGCATGGGTTAGAAAAGTACTTATCAACAATATAATAGATTCTTTTAAGAATAAGAAAAAGATTTTTGCCACACAGGATATAGAAAAATTTTCAGACGAAAGTAAAGATTTTGTTTTTGATGTAGATACAGATAGATTTACAACCAAAGAATTGTTGCAAGCACTTCATTCTTTGAAAAAAGAGGAAAGAATACTTTTTAATATGTTGGAAATGGAAGACCTTTCTTATAAAGAAGTGGAGAAAATCACAGGAAGAAATGCCTCTACACTTAGGTCTATCAATATGAGAGCAAAGATAAAAATGAAAAATTATTTAAATCAATTGAAAAAACAATAAAAATTATGAGTACATATTATAAACCATCCAATGATAATTTGGATAATTTTAAAGACAGAATCAATAACTATGAACAACAACCAGACGAAAAAGTTTGGCTCAACATAGAAAAGCAATTAAACAAAAAGCCTTTTCCTTTCAAAACCTTGTCATTGATAGGAATGGGAGTGATTTTGTTTGCTGTTGCATATATGATTTTGGCACCAAGTAAAAATCAAACACAAAATACATTGATTCAAAATGAAGAAACAAAGATTGTAAGTAAAAATGCAAATATAACGACACTTATTAGTAATATTATTTCACTTGAAAATAATATAACAAAGAAACATATTTCTGTTAACAATACGCCCCAGCCTACTACTGCCCAAATAGAAGATACTCCGATTGTAGAAAATACTACAGAGAAGCAATCTTTGGAAACAATAGATGAAATAGAAAATATTATTGCAGAAGAAACATCTCACTATTCTTTGCAAGAAACAATATTAGAAAGCAAAGATACCCTTTATTTGACAGATATTGATAGTCCTGCAAAAAAAACAGATGTACCAACAGAACAAGAGCCTGAGGCAGATGAGTTGTTTATTCCAAACGCTTTTACGCCGGGAGAGGCAACAAACAATGTCTTTAAGCCCGAAACAGAAAAACAAATTTCAGATTTTGAAATGAAAATTTTTAGTCGTGGCGGTATGCAAGTCTTTTCTTGTAAAAATATAAATCAAGGTTGGGACGGAAATGTCAAAGGCTCTTTTGCACCGAGTGGAGTTTATGTTTATATTATAACCTATAGGGATAGCAAGAACAAAAAACATACTCAAAAGGGCAGTTTGATGCTTTTGAGATAACAATTTTGTTCTCTTAGATAAAAAAAAATTGTTGTTTTATGCAACATTTTTTTGATTTTAACGTATGTAATCTTGTTAAAAGAAAATTAGAGTGCTTAATATTGTATTATGAGACAATTAAAAATATCTAAACAATTAACCAACAGGGAGATTACATCTTTAGACAAGTATCTGCAAGAGATAGGTCGTTTGGAAATGATTACGCCAGATGAGGAAGTGATTTTGGCACAAAAAATCAAGCAAGGCGACCAAAGAGCTTTGGACAAACTAACAAAAGCAAATTTGAGATTTGTGGTTTCTGTAGCAAAGCAATATCAAAACCAAGGTATGTCTCTGCCTGACCTTATCAACGAGGGTAATGTAGGACTTATAAAGGCTGCTCAGCGTTTTGATGAAACGCGTGGTTTCAAGTTTATTTCATACGCTGTTTGGTGGATACGTCAAAGCATACTTCAAGCCTTGGCTGAGCAAAGTCGTATTGTTCGTTTGCCTTTGAATAAGATAGGTTCTATGAATAAGATAAACAAGACTTTTGCCAAATTGGAACAAGAATATGAGCGTACTCCAAACTATGAAGAAGTGGCTGCTACTTTGGATATATCAGACTATGAGGTAAAGGAAAGTATGAGACATACAGGTAAGCATTTATCAATGGACGCTCCTTTGGCAAATGATGAAGACAATACTATGTATGACTTTATGCGTTCTGAGGATAATGTTACTCCGGAGAGCGAATTGATGTATGAGAGTTTGAAAACAGAAATAAATAGAGCTATTTCTACTCTTTCTAATAAGGAAGCAGATATAATAAGAATGTTTTTTGGGCTAGATGGTTATACTCCTATGACCTTAGATGAAATAGGAGAGAAATTTGATTTGACAAGGGAAAGAGTAAGACAAATAAAAGAAAAGGCTATAAAAAGATTAAAACAGACCTCAAGCAAGTCAACTTTAAAATCTTATTTAGGATAGATACTTTTAATTATTTAATTAATAAAATTTTTTCTTAGGCGAATAGTAAAATACTATTCGTTTTTTTGTTGGTTGTAAACAAAATATTTGTACTTTTGCACTATGTAAAAATGAGCGTTATAAGAAAAACGTTTTTGAAAAATAATGAGTATTGCTATAAAAAAGAGTGGTTTCAAAATACTATTGCTTATTTGTTTGTTGTTTTTAACTTCTATAGGTTATGGACAAGTTTCTTATTTGGATGTACAAAACCCAAAGGAACTTGGTTTGGCAAACTGGGTTAATAATCAAGACTCTATACTCAATGAGTCTATTGTGGAGGAAATAAATAGAAAAATAAACCTCCTGTATGATTCTACCTCTGTACAAATAGCAGTTGTTGTCTTAAAAGGAGATAACCTTACTTCTGCAAGAGATTTGTCTATGGAACTTTTTGATGAATGGAAAGTTGGCAATAAAACTTTAGACAATGGTTTAATAATACTTGTACTAACAGAGGCAAAAGAATGTTTTTTAAGAACAGGTTACGGTTTGGAGGGTTGTTTGACAGATGCTTTAACTACAAGTATTTTTAATCAAAAAATGAAACCATTCTTTAAACAAAATAAATGGAGTGAGGGTATAATGGCGGGTTTAGATGCTTGTTTGGAGGAGATTTACAAAGATTATAATAACAATGGTGGATATCTAACCTCAAAGCAAGAAAAGTCTTTTTTTGATAGTGTTTTCGTTCGTGGTTATTTATTATTAGGTTTGTTGCTTATGATTGTTGCTTTTATAGGTTTAGGAATTACAGCAAGTAAGGAAGGAGATATTATAAGAGCAGAGAAATATAACTCTTTAAAGCAAGGTTTTAAGAGTTGGGCTATTATCTTGATTTTTTGTGGAATATGGTTTCTACCTCTATTATTTATTTATTACAAATTCTTATTGAAGAAAGTTAGGTATAAAGCGGTAAAATGTACTTGTGGCAACAAAATGAATTTACTTTCAGAGAAACAAGAGGACGAATATTTAAGTGATAAAGAGCAGTTTGAAGAATCGCTTGGAAGTAGGGATTATGATGTATGGCTTTGTGACAAGTGTAGTAAGGTGAGAATTTATCCATACGAAATCAACAATACTTATACAAATTGTCCTGTATGTTATGCCAAAACTATGAAAAGAGTTTCCTCCGATACGGTAATACAACCAACTTATCATAGAAACGGAGTTGAGAGAATAACCTACATTTGTAAACATTGTGGGTATCAACATCATAAAAATATAAGAATACCAAAACTTGTCAAAACAACTCCTATAGTTGCAGGTGGTGTTTTGGGAAGTAGCAGTGGAGGTTCTTCTATTGGAGGTTTTTCCGGTGGTAGTTTTGGAGGTGGAATGTCTGGTGGAGGTGGAGGTGGAGGCTCTTGGTAATGAGTTTTTAGTAATAAAAAAAAATATAAAATACTATGAATAACAATATTTTAACAAATGGTAAAACCAAAAAGAATTACAAAAAAATTGGGGTAATAGCAATAATTGTAATAATTGCTATTCGGGTAGTATCTTTTGTAGTATCTTCCTATAATGGTTTTGTGGATAAAGATGAGCAATGTAATTCTCAATGGTCAAAAGTACAGGTTCAATATCAAAGACGTTTAGATTTGATACCCAACCTTGTAAGTGCAGTTAAAGGTTATGCAACTCACGAGTCTGCAACCTTGGAAAAAGTTATAGTAGCAAGAAACAAAGCTATGAATACTCCTTCAGATGAGGCTTCAAGCCTTCAGTATGAAAAGGTTCAAAGTGCAGTAACTTCAGCAATAAGAGATATTAATGTAGTAATAGAGAGATACCCAGAATTAAAAGCAAATGAAAATTTCCTTGCTTTACAATCTCAGTTGGAGGGAACAGAAAACCGTATTGCTGTGGAACGTAAACGTTATGCTGAATTTGTACAAATATATAACAAAAGCGTTAGAATTTTTCCAAAATCCATAGTAGCAAAAGTGTTCTCTTTTAATCAAAAGGAATATTATCAAGCAGACGAATCTGCAAGTCAAGCACCTATAGTAGAATTTTAATAAAAATTTATAAAATATTTATTTTATAAATAATTGTAAAAAAAGTCTTTCTTATGGAAACTCCCAAATTTAGAAACAGTGGAAAATTAAAATTGCTTATCATCGTAGGCACTCGTCCCGAAATAATAAGATTGTCAGCAATTATAAATAAGTGTAGAAAATACTTTGATGTACTTTTGGCTCATACGGGACAAAATTATGATTATAATCTTAATGGAGTCTTTTTTAAGGACTTACAATTAAAAGATCCTGATATATATATGAACGTTGTGGGTGATAATTTGGGTAAAACCATAGGAAATATTATTGCTTCTTCCTTCTCTGTTATGCAAAACTTATCTCCCGATGCTTTGCTAATATTAGGAGATACAAACTCTTGTCTTAGTGCCATAGCGGCAAAAAGATTGCATATTCCGATTTTTCATATAGAGGCTGGTAATCGTTGCAAAGACGAACGATTGCCTGAGGAAACTAATCGTAGAATAGTGGATATTATTTCAGATGTCAATCTTACTTATTCCGAACAGGCTTTGAAATATTTGCATGAGTGTGGCTTGCCAAAGGAACGTTGTTTTATAGTAGGCTCGCCTATGGCAGAGGTTCTGAGAATGAATTTGGAGGGTATTTTAAAATCTAATGTATTGGAACGATTGCAATTGCAAAAAGGTAAATATATTCTCCTATCTGCTCATAGAGAAGAAAATATAGATACGGATGAGAACTTTTTCTCTCTTTTTAAAGCAATAAACTCTTTGGCTAAAAAATATGATATTCCCATATTGTACTCTTGTCACCCAAGAAGCAAAAAAAGAATGCAAGAAAAAAAGTTTGCACTTGATGAAAGAGTTATTTTGCATGAACCATTAGGTTTTTTAGATTATAATAATTTGCAAATGAATGCTTTTGCTGTTGTCTCAGATAGTGGTACTTTACCTGAAGAATCAGCTTTTTATACATCAATAGACAAAAGTTTTGCAGCCGTTTGCATACGTACAAGCACAGAAAGACCTGAGGCTATGGAGAAAGGAGCGTTTGTACTTGCGGGTATAGATGAAAAATCTTTGTTACAGGCTGTTGAACTTGCTGTAGGTATGAGAGAAAATAAGGATTTTGGAGAGTCCGTTGTTTGTTATACGGAGGATGTTTCTGTTAAGGTCGTTAAGATAATACAGTCTTATACCAATATTGTCAATACTATGGTATGGAGAAAATAACAGGCACAGCCTGTTTTTTGATAGGTTAGCATAAGTCAGCACAGGACAAAACCTTAAAAAAAATAATGGCTTTGCCCTTATAGAGTACCTTATTGGTAAGGTTTTATCCTTTGCAAATTTATGCTAACCTAAAACACCTCACAATAACTCATAAATAAGCAGTAATCATACCTTATGCAAACCCATCGTAAGATAGATTTAAAGGGTATAAAAATTATGTAGAGCTGTTATTTTTATGTAAAAAAATAATTATCTTTGCAAGTTGATTTACTATGTGGATAAATAGGTATATAAATATAAGGAAGTGTTACAAAAGTTTCTTATTCTGGCGAATTAGGTACTTAAAGACAACTCAAATTTTGGCTTTAGTATCTTTTCTTACTGGTATAGGTTGCGGACTTGCTGCTGTGCTTCTGAAAAATCTTGTTTCCTATACCTATAACCTGATTACCTCTTTTTCATGGGTTAGTAAAATGGGGGCAAATTGGTTGTTTCTACTATACCCTATGGTTGGTATTGCACTTACTGTTATTTTGGTCAAATTTGTAATAAAAGATGACCTATCGCATGGGGTTAGCAAAGTTATGTATGCCATATCTCGTAAGGGTGGAAAAATAAAATTGCATAATACTTGGTCCTCTATGCTCACCTCTTCTATAACAGTGGCTTTTGGAGGAAGTGTTGGATTGGAAGCTCCTATTGTTTATACGGGTTCGGCGATAGCATCAAATATTTCTCGTTTTTTTCGTTTAGATAAACATTTGACCGTTATACTTGTGGGTTGTGGGGCGGCTGGAGCCATTGCTGGTGCCTTTAAAGCACCTATTGCAGGAATATTGTTTGCCTTTGAGGTGCTTATGTTGGATTTGAGTATGGTTAGTGTTCTGCCTATGCTTATATCTGCTATAACAGCAGCTTTGATTTCTTTCTTTTTTCTTGGCTCGGATGCTCAGTTTTCCTATAGTGTAGATACTTGTTTTACTCTTAATACAATACCAGCCTACATAATATTAGGAGTTTTTTCTGCTATAATTTCTTTATACTATTTTAATATAAGCAGTTTTATAAGCAAAGAGTTTTCAAAATTTAATGCTGTTTGGAAAATAATAATAGGTGGTGTGCTTTTGGGTATAATGGTATATGTTTTTCCTCCTTTGTTTGGTGAGGGCTATCAAGCCTTAACGCATTTGCTTGATAATGACACTTCGGCTTTGTTAAACAATAGTTTGTTTTATGGATTTAAGGATAATGTTTTTCTTTTGCTAATTATAACGCTTTCCATTATAATTATTAAGGCAGTGGCAACCAATGTTACTTGCGTATCTGGTGGAGTGGGAGGTGTTTTTGCTCCGAGTTTGTTTATAGGAGGTTTTGCAGGCTTTTTTGTAGCAACGCTTTTAAACACAATAGGCTTTTTTGCTCCTTTGGAGGCAAGTAGTTTTGTGCTTGTAGGTATGTCTTCGGTTATGGCGGGCATAATGTATGCTCCTTTAACTTCCATATTTCTTATTGCTGATATAACGGGAGGTTATGATTTGTTGGCTCCTTTGATGATAAGCACGACAATTAGTTATCTTGTTGTCAGAAGTGTTAATAAATATTCTATTTATGCCAAACCTTTGGCTCAAAAAGGAGATTTAATGACTCACAACAAAGACAAAACGGCAATACATTTTATGGATAAAACCAAATTATTGGAAACTAATTTTTATAAACTCTCAGAGGATGCAAAACTTAGGGATGTTGTGAGGGCAGTAGAGTGTTCTAATAGAAATTTTTTCCCTGTGGTAGATAAAGATGATGTTTTTAAAGGAGTTCTTGTATTAGATGATGTTAGGGGTATGCTTTTTCATCCGGAATTTTATGATAAGATAGAGGTAAAGAATTTTATGCGTTATTCGGAGTATTTTATTGTTGATATTAATGATGGTATGGAAAAGATTATAAAAAAATTCAAAGGAGTAGATAGATATACAATAATAGTGTTGGACAAGGGAAAATTTGCTGGTTGTATGTCAAGAGCAAATGTTTTTCAAGCCTACCAACAATTTATACGTAATAATTCAGACGAATAAAAAAAATAAGAATAAAAATGAAAATAGCGGTAGTTGGTGCAACGGGGTTAGTTGGAGGAGTAATGCTTAAGGTTTTGCAGGAAAGAGGTTTTCAAAATGAAGAAATAATACCTGTGGCTTCGACAAAAAGTGTAGGAAAAGAAATAGACTTTGGTAATAAAATCTTAAAAGTGGTCTCTGTAGAGGAGGCTATAGAAAAGAATTGTGATTACGCTGTGTTTTCGGCAGGTAGCAAAACTTCAAAACTTTACGCTCCTTTGTTTGCTCAAAAGGGTACAGTGGTAATTGATAATTCTTCTTGTTGGAGAATGAATGCAAATGTGCCTTTGGTGGTACCCGAGATAAATATAGAGGCAATAAAACCATCGGACAAAATAATAGCAAATCCAAATTGCTCTACCATACAAATGCTTATGGCTATAGCCCCTTTGGATAGGGCTTTTGATGTGGAGAGAATAGTGGTTTCTACTTATCAAAGTGTAACAGGTACGGGAATAAAGGCTATAAAACAATTGGAAACAGAAGAAATGGGAGAGCAAAGTAATACTCCAGCCTATCCTCATAGAATATTTAGAAACGTATTGCCTTTTGGAGGAGATTTTTTGGAAAATGGTTATAACACGGAGGAGGAAAAACTTGTCAATGAAACAAAAAAGATTTTATCCAAACCAAATATAAAGGTAACGGCTATGGTAGCAAGGGTACCTGTTGTGGGAGGTCATAGTGAAAGCATAAATATTCAATTCAAAAAAGCCTTTAAACTACAACAAATATTTGATATTTTGGAAAACACCAAAGGAGTTAGGGTAATAGACAATCCTTCTCAACATAAGTACCCTATGCCAATATTGTCAGAAGGACAAGACGAGGTTTTTGTAGGAAGAATACGTAGAGATTTTACCTTGGAAAATGGTCTTAACCTATGGGTAGTAGCTGATAATCTTAGAAAAGGAGCGGCAACAAATGCAATACAAATATTAGAACATTTGGTTGGCAAAGCATAATTTATAAAAAGATGAAAAACTTTTTGTTTGTTATATTTATTTATTTTGTTGGTCGTGCTCAGGCACAAATAAGCAACAATCTTTCCTATACTTTTTCTGTAGGAGAAGGCTATGTGTTGCCAACCAATGATTTTCTCAAAGGAGAGAATAAAGACAATAAGAAAATAACAAACATTACTCATTTATCTCTT
Source organism: uncultured Bacteroidaceae bacterium (assembly GCA_964626385.1). GTDB lineage: Bacteria > Bacteroidota > Bacteroidia > Bacteroidales > P3 > Scybalousia_A. The sequence goes on along the minus strand of CAZVEO010000042.1, from coordinate 9,536 downwards.
CGACTTGGCAAACAAGTTGATTACTCAAAACCTTGGCATTGTCTTTATAATGATTTTAGGTATGGAATAGGCTTGTATCATGGTTTTTTCAATTATTCAGATAAGCTTGGTAACCCTTTTGCTCTTTATACTTTTGCAGGTTTTTCTCCCTATAAATACAAAAATTTTACTTTGAAAAACGAACTTGCTTTGGGTGTTTCTGGAGTGTGGGAATATTATTCAAAAGATAATAGACAAAACATAGCCGTATCTTTGCCCATAGAAGCTTATATACATTGGACTTTGGAGGCTTATTGGCAAATAAACAATAAATGGCAAACAGGTTTAGGAGTGTCTTTTGTACATTTTTCAAACGGAGCCTTGGTTAAACCAAACAAGGGTATAAATATAGTTTCGCCGACTCTAAATGTTGCATACACTCCAAAGTCGATAGAAAGATATAATTTGAATTTTACTAATGATTTTCATAAGAATTGGTATTGGGATATAGGTATGTGGATGGGAGTACATGCCGTAAATTTTGATTATACCAAAGAGAATGGTACAAGAGATACAGTACAAAACTCTTATTTAGTTGTAGGACAACAATTAAAATTTATGGTAGATGTCAATCCTAAATATGAATTAGGGGTTGGTTTGGAGTATGTTTTCAATGATGCAGCATGGAGAACGGATACAACACACTACAAAACGAGAGCTTATAAAGAACTTGATGATTTAGATAAATTGAATGTGGGTTTGTTTTTTAGTTTTCACTATAATGTAAATAATTTATCTATTTTGGTGGAGCCGGGATATGCCATAAGACAAAAGCATGGTTATACACCAAAGTATTATCAAAGATTGGGATTAAGATACTATGCTTATAAAGGTTGGTTTTTGCAAATGGCACTAAGGGCTTATAATTATCATGTTGCAGATTATATAGAATGGGGTATTGGTTATAGATTTGGAAGATTTAATAAGGTGGAAAATACATATAGCAAAGGTTAGAGCAAATGCTGAAGAATTTGTTTTACATATTGATATTGGTTTTCTGTGTCTTGATAAGTAGAGGACAGAATTTAAACAATGTAGGCATTACCTTTACTGGAGGATATGGTTGGGTTGCTCCTATAAATGATTTTGTTGAGGGAGTAAATCCCGATAATACCAAAATCAATTCTATTGCTAACTTTTCTTTGCGTATGACAAAGCAAGTAAATGGCTCTCAAGATTGGCATTATCTTTACAATGGTTTCTACTATGGTGCTGGTTTGTTTCATGGACGTTTCAATTATTCCAAACATTTAGGTAATCCTTTTGCTTTTTATGGTTTGATAGGTTTTAATGTTCTGCACACAAAACGTTTTTCTTTAAAGGTAGAAATGGCACTTGGCTTTTCTGGTATTTGGCAAGGTTATGATAATGAACATCGTTATAATGTGGCTGTTTCTACTCCTATAGAGTCTTATATACACGGAGATTTGGAGGGTTATTTTTTTCTTAATAAACATTGGCAAATAAACTTGGGAGCAACGTTTATACATTTTTCTAACGGTAATATGCGTCAGCCAAATAAGGGAATAAATATTCTTACACCCTCCTTGGGACTAACCTATATTCCACAGCAAATACAACATATAGACAACAAACAAGCGAAGCAAATATATAAAGGGAAAGAAAGTTTTTCTCCTTATTGGCAAAGTCAGTATAACTTTTATTTTGCACAAAAAGGAGTCTATGTTTTTTATGAACAACCAGATAAAAACGGACTTTTGCAGGAAGATACGGCAAGAGGAGTTTATCCTATTTTTGGTATGCAGGCTCGTTGCTTGAAAAAGTTTGCATTAAATCATTCTTTTGGTCTCGGTTTGGATTTATCTTATAATAAAAGCATAGGCAAGAATGAGGAAAGTTATTATTATCCAAATAATTACAAAGATAATCTTTCTTATTATCAACATTTAACCTTTTCTGCTTTTCTTTCGTATGAATATAATATACATAGATTATCCATAATGTTGGAGCCGGGCTGGTATCTATATAAATACAAGGATTCTTATTTACCAAAGATGTTTGAAAGAGTAAATCTTAGGTATCAATTCAATAAGGGTATTTTTGTACAACTTGGCATAAGAGCATACGATTTTCGTAAAGCAGATTATATAGAATGGGGACTTGGTTACAAAATAAAACACAAAAAAGAACTATGAATAAAAATATAGAGTTATACTTGGGTGATTGTAAAGAAATATTATCTACATTGCCCGAAAATAGTGTTGACTTAATAGTTACATCTCCTCCGTATGCCGACCAGCGAAAAAATACTTATGGAGGTGTATCAATAGATAAGTATGTAGGGTGGTTTTTACCAATATCTAAGGAATTATTCAGAGTATTAAATCCCAAAGGCACGTTTATTTTAAATATAAAGGAAAAAGTTTCCAATGGTGAAAGGAGTACGTATGTTCTGGAATTGATATTGGAAATGAGAAAACAGGGCTGGTTATGGACGGAAGAGTTTATTTGGCATAAGAAAAATTCTTATCCGGGTAAGTGGCCTAATAGATTTAGGGATGCTTGGGAGAGATTGTTACAATTTAATAAGGAAAAAGATTTTAAAATGTATCAAGAAAATGTTATGGTACCTGTTGGAAATTGGGCAAAAAACCGTTTAAAAAATCTTTCAGAAAAGGATAAGATACGTGATAATTCAACAGTTGGTAGTGGATTTGGGAAAAATATTTCAAATTGGGTTGGTAGGGAAATGGCTTATCCTGATAATGTGTTGTATATGGCTACAGAGTGTGGTAATAAACAACACAGTGCGGTATTTCCTAAAGAATTACCAGCCTGGTTTATTAAACTATTTACAAAGGAAGGAGATGTTGTCTTAGACCCTTTTATGGGTAGTGGAACAACAAATTTTGTTGCACTTGAATTGCAACGAAAAACCATCGGTATAGAGATTAAGTCAGAGTATTATAACATGGTAAAAAATAGAATTGAATTAGAAGAGAAAACCCTATTTGATAATTATGGAAAAGAAAGATTTGATAAAACAAGTACAGATATATGTGAAGAACAATATACTTCTATTTCATCAGAATCGTATAGAAAAATTGTCAACCCTAAAATTGAAATTACTTTTAAAGAAAAAGAATCCATATCTTTTTAAAGCGAAGAATATATTAAAAGCACAAGATTTTGTAGAAGAAATTGCTATTGCTTTTGTGTCTTCTGCTGAAGAGACAATGTTTGGAAATTGGTTAGAGGGATTAGCTGTTTTTGTATCCGAAAAAATATATGGAGCATATAAATCGTCTGCAAAAGGTGTAGATATAGAATTTAATAAAGAAAATATACACTATATTGTATCTATAAAATCAGGTCCCAATTGGGGAAATTCATCCCAAATAAAAAAGATGATAGAAGATTTTAATTCGGCAAAAAGAACATTGCTTGCAAGTAATTCCAAAATAAATATTAGAGCAGTTAATGGTTGTTGTTATGGTAAAGATAATGCACCGTACAAAAAAGGAGACTACATAAAACTTTGTGGACAAGAATTTTGGAATTTTTTGACAGAAATGGATACTTTTTATTTAGATATAATAGAGCCAATAGGTGTAGATGCAAAGCAAAGAAATGACGCATATAAAAAAGAATATGCAAAAATGATAAATAAAATGACAAAAGAGTTCATGGAAGAATTTTGTGATAAAGAAGGAAATATAGATTGGAATAAAATTGTAACATATAATTCTTCTGCAGATAAAATTTAAATAGAGCAAATATTATGGCAGATATACAAAATAATACTTCGCGTTTTAAGAATCGCAGAATGACAATGGAGCAGGCTTTTGCTCTAAATGGCAATATGGTTCCACCTCAGGCAGAGGAGTTGGAAGAAGAGGTTTTGGGTGCTTTGCTTTTAGACCAAGATGCTTTGACCAATAGTATTGACCGTTTAAAAGTTGATTATTTTTACAAAGATGCTCACAAAGAGATATTCTCCACAATACTTGCTTTGTTTCAGGAGGGTAATCCTATAGACCTTATTTCTGTAACGGAAAAGTTAAAGAAGAGAGGTACTTTGGATGTTATAGGAGGCTCCTATAAAATGGCAACTCTAACCTCCAAAGTAACCTCTGCTGCTCACATAGAATATTATGTAAGCATATTGGCAGAAAAATTTATTCAAAGAGAACTTATCAGAGTATCCACAGAAACGCTAAAAGACGCATACGATGAAACAACAGATATAATTGATTTGTTGGACAGGACAGAGACTAAATTTTTGGATATCAATGATACAAATTTCAATTCTTCCTCCCAAAATATGCAACAATTACTACATAATGCTATTAAGGAAATAGAAATAGTGCAAGCCTCTGATAATTCGGTTACGGGAGTAGAAAGTGGGTTTGTAGAATTGGATAGATGTATAAATGGTTTTCAACCTGGTACGCTAATCATTCTTGCTGCTCGTCCTGCAATGGGAAAGACGGCTTTTGCAGTAACTATGGCAAGAAACATAGCTGTACAAAGCCATAAAGCAGTGGCTATTTTCTCTTTGGAAATGACGGCTATGGAACTTACTATGAGATTGATTTCTTCTGAAGTTGAAATAGAAGGAAATAATCTTAAAAGAGGCGACCAAATGACCAAAAGTCAATTACAAATAATAAAAGAAAGAACTCAGGCACTAAGTGAAGCACCTATATATATAGACGATAATCCTGGTCTAAGTATTTTTGATTTAAGAGCAAAATGCAGAAGGTTAAAACAAGCATACGATATACAAATGGTTTTTATTGACTATCTGCAACTAATGTCGGGCGGAGAAAGTAGAAACAATGGTAATAGAGAGCAAGAAATTAGTTTTATTTCTCGTCAATTAAAGGCTCTTTCCAAAGAATTGGGTATTCCTATTCTCGCACTTTCTCAGCTTTCTCGTGCCGTAGAAACAAGAGGTGGTAGCAAGGAACCTGTATTGAGCGACCTTAGAGAGAGTGGAGCAATAGAGCAAGATGCAGATATAGTAATGTTTGTCTATAGACCTGAATACTACAATATTATGGAGGACGAAAATGGTCCAACTACAGGAGTTGCTTACATCAATATTGCTAAAAATAGAGCAGGCTCGACGGCTAAGGCTAAACTTGGTTTTAAACATAAGTTTGTAAAATTCTACAATATAGGTCAAGAATATGACGCTTCTTCTGCCATGCCTATAAATGCAAGTTTTGACTCCAACAACAATACAATAACTATGGGTTCAAAAATGAATGATGAGCAACATATAGATGACCATGATATGCAAGCCTATGATGATGGCGACCCATTCTAAAAAAAGAGTTTTTTAATATGAAAAATATCATAAAAATAACAATTGCAACGTTAATCTTTAATTAACTAAAGTTTTTATATGAGTAGGGAGGTGTTATTTAGATTTTTGTTTTTGTCTTTGTTTTTGTTGCAATCTTCTATTGGTTGGACTGCTTATGTCTTATTGCCTATGGATGAGGTACAGAAAAATCATCTTAAGGCCTATGGCATAGCATATTTTTCTTTGCAAAGGGATAATGATGTTACTTGGTTGCTCAACTATAGGGGTGGTTCTTTTGCTATGGAGGAAACTGATGAAATAATAAGGCTTTGCAAACTTAGAGGTGTAACCTATGAGGTTATTTCTACTTCTCAAATGTCAGGTATAATAGATGAAATATCTGACCCGGAGGTTAATATGGATGCCGTCAAGTTGCAAAAAGCTCCAAAGATAGCTGTGTATTCTCCTAAAAACAAAAGACCTTGGGACGATGCTGTAACATTGGTTTTGACCTATGCCGAAATTCCTTATGAGGTTGTTTATGACCAAGAGGTTTTGGACGGAGTGCTTCCTATGTATGATTGGTTGCATTTGCACCACGAGGATTTTACTGGTCAGTATGGTAAGTTTTGGGCAAATTATCGCAACGCACCTTGGTATAGAGAGGAGGTTGCTTTTCAAGAAGGTTTGGCAAAACAACTTGGTTACAAAAAAGTTTCTCAACTAAAACTTGCAGTTGTAAATAAAATAAGAGATTTTGTGCTTGGAGGAGGTTTTATGTTTGCCATGTGTTCGGCTACGGATAGTTTTGATATAGCCTTATCGGCAGATGGAGTGGATATTTGCGAAACTATGTTTGACGGTGACGCTATGCAGACTAATGCTCAGGCAATGTTAAATTATGATAATTGTTTTGCTTTCAAAGATTTTACCATAGAAAAAAATCCTGCTGCGTATAGAATTTCAAACATAGATGTAACCCATGAGAGAACAAACAAGATAAGTGAAAAAAATGATGTCTTTGTGCTTTTTGATTTTTCTGCAAAGTGGGATTGGATACCCACAATGTTGACCCAATGCCATACCCGAGTTATAAAAGGTTTTTATGGACAAACTACGGCTTTTCGTACCAATTTGATAAAAAGCAACGTGCTTATTTTGGCAGAAAACAAGTCTATTAATGAAGCACGTTATTTGCATGGAGAATATGGCAAAGGAACGTGGTCTTTCTTGGGAGGACACGACCCCGAGGACTATAGACATTTTATAGGCGACCCAAAGACAGATTTATCCTTATATCCCAACTCTCCGGGCTATCGTTTGATACTTAACAATATATTATTTCCTGCTGCAAAAAAAGAAAAACACAAAACATAGAAAAATAAAAAAAAGATGAGATTTAAAACAACAGAAATTGACGCGTTGCGAAATATATTAGATAAAACAAACAATATAAGCATAATAACCCACTACAACCCAGATGGTGATGCAGTTGGCAGTTCGGTTGCATTGTTTCATTATTTAAAAGAAATAAACAAAAATCCTGTTTGCATCCTACCTAATCCTGTTCCAAAGAATGTGTCTTTTGTTTTAAAGGATGTGGATTTTATCGTAGCTGAAAAAGATTTTAAATCCGCAAAGCACACTATCTCTCAATCGGACTTACTTCTAATTGTGGATATGAATACAAACTCTCGTAGCGGAGAGAATTTAGAAAAAGTTATACAGGAGTCCTCTTGTAAAAAAGTGCTTATAGACCATCATGTTAAGCCAGATAAGTTTGATATAAATTTTTCTTTTTCCGATAGTAGTTCTTCTTGCGAAGTTGTTTATAACCTATTAAGTAGATTGACAAGAAAAAAAGTTTTTTCTCCCGTTATATCCACAGCCTTATATCTTGGAGTTATAACAGATACAGGTTCTGTTTCTTATTCAAATGACAAGCCAGAGGTTTATAGAGTTTTGTCTAATCTTTTGAAAAGTGGTATTAAAGCCTCAAAACTTCACCAACAAATTTTTGACACCTATTCTTTTGATAGATTAAGACTTTTGGGCTATGCTATATCAAGAAAAATGAGAGTGTTTTATAAACAGAGAGCAGCTTTTATTTTTCTTTCAAGGCAAGAACTGATAAGATATAATTACAAGATAGGAGATTTGGAAGGTGTGGTTAATTATTGTTTGAAATTGGAGGGTGTTGATTTTTGTGCTATGATAACGGAAAGAGAGGATAAAATACGTATGTCTTTTCGTTCAAAGGATGCTATTATAGATGTTAATAAGTTTGCTCGCAAGTATTGGAATGGTGGAGGTCATGTAATGGCTGCTGGTGGAAAAAGTTATGATACTCTAAACAATGTAGTAGAAACTTTTACAAAACAAATTTATAATCAAGAATTTATTAGCAATGAGTAAAATCCTACTTTCTCTAATAGAATCAATTATTATTTTATTCTCTTTTGCCATGTTGTTGTCTTGTTCCTCAGGAACAAACGAAGATTATGCTGTGGGCAAAAATCCAGTGGAAAATGCTTTAAAAACCAAACAAAACCAAATAAATACTTCTCTTGCCAATGCCAATAAGATAATATCCGATAGAGAAAAACAGAGAATAGAGAGTTTTATCAATAGGAGAGGATGGCAAATGAAAGAAATTGCGGGTATATACTTGCAAGTAATAGAGGAGGGTAGGGGTGAAATAACAAACAAAAATATTGTAACCATAGAATACAAGTCTTATTATCTAAACGGGCAGAGTGCAGATGAGTTTAATCAAAATGAAAAAGAAAAAACTCAAAAATTTTCAAACGATACTGTATTGCAAAACAATAGAAAAACATTTTCTTTACAAGGAGATACATACGTTGTTTATGGTCTTACTTTTGCTATGCCACATTTAAAGAATCATTCTTCAGCTCGAGTTATTGTACCTGATAATCTTGCTTTTTATATGGACGATAATGGAGAAAAGATAAAAGCAAACGCTACTCTTGTTTACGAACTCAAAGTATTAGATATTCGTTGACAAACTTTTGTTTTTTAAGGAGATAGTATAGGTTTTTATTGGTTATAATATAAAATACTATGCCAAATTATAGACCAAATAAACTACCACTGTAATTTGTCACTGTGGTTAGAAAAAAAATAAATTCCAAATATTTTCGTTATTCATAGAATAATTTAATTAGTAGAGTATGACAGATAAGTACTTAATATTTGATGATAATTTAAAACTTTATGAGTCCATGATGGACGATATGTCTAAGGCAAAACGTGCCATATATTTGGAGACTTTTCGTTTTGCCAAAGATGCTATGGGAGAGCGTTTTAGGATGATACTTTACCAAAAAGCAAAAGAGGGCTTGACAGTTAAATTGCTTTTGGATGCTTGGGGTACTGGTATGGATATGAGTTTTTTTCAGCCTTTGGTGGAAGTTGGAGTGGAGATAAGAATTTTTCGCAAAATGAGACTTACACGTGGTATGCTGGCTAAAAATCATTGTCGCAATCATAGAAAACTTTTGCTTATAGATTCTGAAATAGGATATATAGGGTCTGCCAATATTACTGCCTATTCTATTAGTTGGAGAGAGTTAAATCTTAGAACAACCGACCATACTTTGTTGACTGTTTTTAGACGCTCTTTTAGAGATTCTTTTCGCAATTATAACAAATATGATTTGCCTGTGGTGGCTTCTTATAAGAGTTATCATTTTGAGGATTGGACTTTTATACAAGATTTTCCTGATTCTTATCGTCAAAGAATAAAAAATAAATATGAAGCTCTTATACGTAAGGCACAAAAAGAGGTTATTATAGAGACACCTTATTTTCTTCCCGGCTATGCTCTTAGAAAGGAAATGATGGAGGCTTGCAAGCGAGGTGTAGAAGTAAAAGTATTGATTCCCAAAAGTTCAGATGTTAGAGTAGTGGATATTATTCGTAGACACTATCTTGGCAAACTTTATGAGGCTGGAGTGAAATTTTATTTTTATCTACCGGGCAACTTACATGCAAAAAGTCTTATGGTTGATGGTGAAGTGTTTTCTATTTCTTCGTCTAATTTTGATTATAGAAGTTTTCGCTATCAGTACGAAATAGCCCTTATAGGTAACAAAAAAAGCATAGTCAATCAACTCAAAGAACATTATGCAAAAGTAGTTGAATACTCGGGAGATTTTGATTATAAGACTTGGAAAGAACGTCCTAATATAGAAAAACT
>CAZVEO010000041.1:0-20806 GCA_964626385.1 uncultured Bacteroidaceae bacterium | reverse complement strand
CTTATTTTTTGCTTTTAAATAGGTATTTACGCGATTTCCTGAAAAAATTTTTTTTGCTTTTTCTATGACTTACGCATATTTATATGAAAAAGAATATTTTTGTTTTTCTATATTATTATCAATAAATTTTATATCTTTGCAGTCTATTAAACAAACTTTAATACAAAAATAAATATACAATTATAATAAATATGGATTTCAGTCTGACAAAACAAGAAAATTTATTCCTGCAAATGATAAGAGAATTTGCAGAAAATGAGGTTAAACCATTGGCTGCCGAAGTTGATGAGCAGGAAAGATTTCCAATGGAAACAGTGGAAAAAATGGCAAAAATAGGTATTATGGGTATTCCTATTCCAAAACAATATGGTGGTCAGGGAGGTAGTACTCAAATGTATTCTATGGCTGTTGAGGAATTGAGTAGAGTGTGTGCTACAACGGGAGTTGTGGTTTCTGCTCATACTTCTTTGTGTGCTGAGCCTATACTTATGTTTGGTACAGAGGAACAAAAGAATAGGTATTTGCCAAAACTTGCTTCGGGAGAATGGATTGGGGCATTTGGTCTTACTGAGCCTAATGCTGGAACAGATGCTGCTATGCAACAAACAACCGCTGTGGATGCAGGTGATAAATGGATACTTAACGGTAGCAAGATATTTATTACAAATGCTTCATACGCTAATGTTTATGTTGTTTTTGCGATGACAGATAAAAGCCTTGGTACAAAGGGTATTTCTGCTTTTATAGTAGAAAGAGATTTCAAAGGCTTTTCCATAGGTAAAAAGGAAAAGAAATTGGGTATAAGAGGTTCGGCCACTTGCGAACTTATATTTGAAAACTGTGAAGTGCCAAAAGAAAATATGCTTGGCAAAGAGGGTAAGGGCTTTAAAATTGCTATGATGACCTTGGACGGAGGTCGTTTGGGTATAGCCTCTCAAGCCTTAGGTATTGCTCAAGGTGCTATGGACGAAACAGTTAAATATACAAAGGAAAGAAAACAATTTGGTAAAACAATAGCACAATTCCAAAATACACAATTCCAACTTGCTAATTTGGAAACAAAAATCAATGCAGCACGTTTGTTGGTTAGAAGTGCGGCTGAGAGAATAGATAAAGGGTTGCCTCATAGTAAAGACGCTGCTATGGCAAAATTGTATGCTGCTGAGGTTGCTATGGAGATGACAACAAAGGCCATACAATTCCATGGTGGTTATGGCTATACAAGAGAATATCCCGTTGAAAGAATGTTCCGTGATGCCAAAATCACTGAAATTTATGAGGGAACGAGTGAGGTTCAACGTATGGTTATTGCAGCAAGTTTGTTGAAATAATATACATATTTTTTTTAAATATAGTTTTTTCTAAAATTGGTATTTTAGATAAGTTTTAATAAGAAAAAGAAAATAGATAAATCAATGAATATAGTAGTTTGTATAAAACAAGTACCAGATACTACAGAAGTTAAGATAGATCCAAAGACCGGTACATTGATAAGAGAAGGAGTTCCGTCTATTATGAACCCTGATGATAAGGGAGGTTTGGAACTTGCTTTGAGAATGAAAGATGAATTTGGAGCAAAAGTAACAGTAATAACAATGGGTTTGCCTCAAGCTGAAGCCATTTTAAGAGAATCGCTTGCTATGGGAGCAGATAGAGCAATACTTTTGACAGACCGCAGGCTTGGAGGAGCAGATACTTTAGCTACTTCATATGCTTTGAGTGGCGCTTTGAGAGAGTTGGGGTATGATTTGGTAATAACGGGTCGTCAGGCTATTGACGGTGATACGGCACAGGTTGGACCAGAGCTTGCAGAACATCTGGATATTCCACAAGTAACTTATTTGGAGGATTGTAAATTTGACGGCAAAAAAACTCTTACAATCAAAAAACAATTGGAAGACGGTTATCAAATGGTACAAGTGGATATGCCTTGCTTGGTAAGTGTTTTAGCCTCTTCTTACAAGCCTCGTTATATGAGCGTAAATGGTATAGTTGAATGCTTTGACAAAGAGATAGAAACTTGGACAGTGGACAATATTAAAGTAGAAGAAGAAAAACTTGGTAAAAAAGGTTCTCCTACAAATGTGAAGAAATCTTTTGCAAAAGCAGTAAAGGGACAAGGTGAAGTATTTGATGTAGAAGCAGAGGAAGCGGTAAATATAATTGTTAATAAACTTAAAGAAAAACATATTATTTAGTGTTTCTCTTAAAACTTATAAAAACAGACTAAAAATGAATAAAGAAGAATATAAAAATATTTTTGTATTTGTTGAGCAAAGAGAGGGCAAAATACAAAATGTAGGTTTGGAACTTTTGGGTAAGGCAAGAGAGTTGGCAAATGATTTGGGACAAGAAGTTTATGCTTTATTTCTTGGACACAATATAAAAAATCAAGCACAAGAATTGATTTCTTTTGGAGCCGACAAAGTGCTTTTGGCTGAGGATGAGTCTTTGGCAGTTTATACAACTGAGCCTTATACTCAAGCCATTACTCAAATGATAAATGAGTATAAGCCTTCAATAGTTTTGATAGGTTCTACAACAATAGGAAGAGATTTGGGTCCAAGAGTTTCAGCAAGAGTAAACACAGGTCTTACCGCCGATTGTACAAAATTGGAAATAAATGAGGCGGACAAAGAATTGTGGTCAACACGTCCTGCTTTTGGTGGTAACCTGATGGCAACTATTGTTTGTCCTAATCACAGACCTCAAATGAGTACTGTACGTCCTGGAGTTATGCAGCGCATGGCAAAGGATACTAATCGCAAGGGTGAAGTAGTAGATTATAAAGTTTCTTTCAATAAAGATAAATTCAAGGTAAAAGTTCTTGAAACTGTAAAGAAAGAGGCTAATATAGACATTACTGAAGCTAAGGTTTTGGTTTCTGGCGGTAGAGGTGTTGGCAACAAAGAAGGATTTAAGAAATTAGAGGCTTTGGCAGAGGTTTTGAAAGGAGAGGTTTCTTCTTCAAGAGCAATGGTTGATGCTGGTGTCATAGACCATGAGCGTCAGGTAGGACAAACAGGAAAAACAGTTAGACCAAATCTTTATTTGGCTTGTGGTATATCTGGTGCTATTCAACATGTTGCAGGTATGGAGTCAAGTGAATTTATAGTTGCTATAAACAAAGATAAATACGCTCCTATAATGCAATTAGCCGACCTTGGTATAGTGGGTGATTTGCACAAAATCGTTCCTATGCTAACAGAGAGAATAAAACAAGAAAGCAAATAATACATGGTGTTTTAAAATTTGCGGGATAATTATACCTTAATTGGTTATGGTTAGCCCGCAAGTTTTGGTATAGCTAAATTATAATAGTAGAGGAATATGCAGATTTTTGTTTGAATGAAGCAGTTATTACTAAAAATAAAATCTTTTCTTAAACGACTTTCTTTTCGTACGGGAGTTGTGATTCTCTTGATGTGTATTCCTTTTTATATTTTTTCTTTTCTTCAAATGGCTCTGCCCATAGATATAAGGGTGAAAGGTGTTTTGTGGGTGGTGTGTTTTGGAATGGCAAAAACATTACAATATACGGGTATCACAATAATAGGTGCAAATGGTGTAAAGAAATTGAAAACAATTTTTATCTCATCAAAGAAAAATAGGGTAGGGAGTTTGTAATAAAAAAAATACTTAAAAAAAATGACTAATATTTTGGAAATAAAAAATGTAACTAAATCATATGCAAAGAAAAGAGCGATAGATGAGGTTACTTTTTCTGTACCAGAGGGGGAAGTATTTGGACTTTTGGGACCAAACGGTGCTGGTAAAACTACACTTATACGTATGATAAACCAAATAACCATGCCTGATAGTGGCGAAATATTTTTCTATGATGAAAAACTGTCTGAAAAACATATTTCCTTAGTAGGTTATTTGCCGGAGGAAAGAGGATTGTATAAAAAAATGAAGGTTTCAGAGGTAGTTTTGTATCTTGCTGAATTAAAAGGTTTGAAAGGCACTCAAGCCAAACAACGTATGGATTATTGGTTTGAAAAGTTTGATATAAAAGATTGGTGGAACAAAAAAGTAGAGGAATTGTCCAAAGGTATGCAACAAAAAGTGCAGTTTATTACCACTATCATACACGAGCCTAAACTTTTGATTTTTGACGAGCCTTTTAGTGGCTTTGACCCTTTGAATGCTAATTTGTTAAAAAGAGAAATTCTTAACTTAAAAAAACAAGGAGCAACTGTTATTTTCTCTACTCATAATATGGAGTCGGTTGAAGAAATATGCGACAGTATAGTACTTATCAATTCGTCTAAAAATATATTGGAAGGCAAAGTAGACGAAATAAAACAAAATTTCAAAAAAGGAGAATATGAACTTATAACCTCTCAGTCCGATATAGAGAATTTGTTGCCAAATGATGTTGTTTTGGTCTCTAAACAAACAGATGAGAAGGGACTTTGTACCTCAGTGTTAAGAATACCTGAGGGAGAAAATGCTAATGTACTTTCTGCAATATTGGGACAAATGGATATACTTTCTTATAGAGAAATATTGCCTACAATGAATGAGATATTTATAACCAATGTACAACGCTAAACAAAAACTAATGCATTATGAATAAACTTTGGATTATAATAAAAAGAGAATATCTTTCTAAGGTAAAAAAGAAGTCTTTTTTTGTAATGACTATTTTGGGACCTATACTTATGACTTTGCTTGTCGTTTTGCCTACTTTGTTGCAAAATAGTACAACAGAAAGATATCATATTGTAGTAGTAGATGAAATAGAAAAAACTATAATAGAAGGAGATACTATTTCTTTTTTTAAGGGAAAATTTAAGAACACCGAGAATTTGATATTTTCATATTCTGACAACATAGAACAATCTCAAGATTTATTGTTAAAGGGAGAATATGATGCTGTTTTGGAATTGGTCAATACAAACGATGACCCTCCTATAAAGAGTTTTCTTTTCTATGCAGATAATGAACCAAGTTTGGATGCGAATTCGGATATTAAAGCGCAGACTAAGGAAATTTTTAAAAATTCTGTTTTGAAGGTAAATTATGATATGACCAACGAGGATATAAAAACAATAAATGACCCAAAAATTGATTTTTATACCAAAGATATCCGTACAGGAGAAGATTCTCAAAGTGAGTTGAAAATGATTTTAGCTGCGATACTTGCCTTTATTATTTATTTCTTTATCTTTCTATTTGGAGGGCAAGTAATGAGAAGTGTGGGAGAAGAGAAAACAAGTAGAATAGTGGAGGTTTTGGCTTCAAGTGTGAAAAGCGTTTATTTGTTGTTTGGCAAAATAATAGCTGTGGCACTTTTAGGGCTTACTCAAATATTCTTTTGGATTGTGCTTACTTTTGTTTTGATAGGTGGAGTAAGCATAGCACAACCAGATATATTTAAACCACAAGAACAAAAAGAAATTCAAATATCTCAAAGGGTGGTAAATGTAGATGTTGTAGATTTTAATACTGAAGACAATTCCTTTATAAAACAAGCTCTGCAAAGTACTCAAAATATTAATTTTACATTAATTATAAGTGTGTTTGTTATTTACTTTATTTTGGGTTATTTCTTGTATGCTGGTTTGTTTGGGGCAGCAGGGGCACTTTTGGATAGTGATACGGATAATTCTCAATTTACCCTGCCTATAACCATACCTATGATATTTTCAATTATATGTTTGCCTATGGTTATGAATAATCCTACGGGCAGTGTTGCTGTGTGGTTGAGTATTATACCTTTTACCTCACCGGTTATTATGTTGGTTAGGGTGCCTTTTGGTATTCCTATTTGGCAATTGGTACTTTCTATTGTTTTATTATTACTTACTATTTGGTTGTCGATTTATTTGGCTGCAAAAATATATCGTACAGGCATATTAATGTATGGCAAAAATATAACATGGAAAGAAGTATTTAAGTGGTTTAGAAAATAAATATAGAGTAGGGTGCAAAGAAAAATTTTGTTTTTATTGTAAAAAAAAATTAACTTTGCATTCTTATAAAAAGGTTAACAATAAAAAAATTGATGATATGAAAAGATTTTTCTTTGTGCTTTTAGTAGCAATGTTGATGTCTTTGCAAACAGTGTTTGCTGTGGTATCTGTGCCAAGACCTGTAAATGTAAAACAAACGGATGGCACCACTTTAACCATTAAACTATCTGGCGATGAAAAATTGTCTTGGGCTAGTACTTTGGACGGCTATACTTTGTTAAGAGATAGTAAACAAAAAAACTATGTTTATGCTATTTCTGACAAACAAGGAGGTATTATTCCTTCGTCTGTAATTGCTCACAATGAAGGAGAAAGAAGTAGGGAGGAATTGCAATTTCTATCTTCCATAAATAAAAATCTTTTCTTTTCTGAGGAGCAATTAAGTTTGGTGCGTCAATACAATGCTGCTCGTTATGATTTTGAAAAGAAAATAAAAGAGAAAACTTCTTCAACTTCTTCTCCAAGAAATTATAATATGTTGGTAATACTTATGTCCTTTGCTGATAAGCAATTTACCACACCAAGAGAGGATGTAGAGGCTTTGTATAATCAAGTAGGTTATTCTGTTAATGGTAATGGAGGTAGTGTGCATGATTATTTTTGGGCTTCTTCTTTTAATACGTTGAATGTTACAGCTACAGTACTTGGACCTTATACAGCGGGTTATAATCTTGACTACTATGGCAAAGACACTGTTTTTGAATGGAATGGTTATCAGTATCCAGTACAAGATATGAATGTTAGAGAACTTGTAAGAGAGGCTATTTATGCTGCAGATTATGAAGGGGTAGACTTTACTCCTTTTACCAACGGCTCAGATAATGATGAGGTGGATTGTGTTTATATTATCTACGCAGGTTATCCTCAGTCGGCAGGTAATGCTTCTAATACAATTTGGCCACATAGAAGTACTTTGATAGAAAGAGTTTATGTAGGTGGTGTGGCTTTTTATAACTATGGTTGTTCCTCGGAGTTTGAGGGAAATGAGAATTATAGTGCAGGTCCTTTAATGATAGGTACTATTTGCCATGAGTTTTCACATGTTTTGGGTTTGCCTGATATGTATGACACACAGACCGACTCACATACAGGAGAAAGTTTTCACCCTGCTCAATGGGACATAATGGCAAGCGGAAATTATAATGGTGATAGCGGTTATCCTCCTTTGTGGTCGGCAACAGAAAGAGAAATAAGTGGTTACTCAATAGTTGATATTGTGGAATTAGACCAAGAGGGTACTTATACTCTTACTCCTTTGGACGAGGGAAATAAGGCTTATAAAATAGTAAATACGGCAGATGAGTATTTTATTTTGGAAAATAGACAACAAAGAGGTTTTGACTCATATTTGCCTGGTCATGGAATGCTTATTTATCATGTAGATAAGACAGTTTGGAATACGGCGGCTAATTGTGTAAACTGCACGCCGGGACACGAGGGTTACAGAGTAGTGAGTGCAACCAATGTTATCAATGCCAACAATGCTTTTCCGGGCAACGATAACAAAACATCTTTTACTGACGCTACTACTCCTAATAGTTTGACCTATTCAGGTACTGCAACAAATAAGCCTGTTTATAATATAGCCGAAAACAACACAACGAAAAATATCTCATTTACCTTTATGAATTCTACTGATTATCCTTTAATAGATAGTACTGTGGTAGATTTTGCAGGAGATACGTTGGTTGTTTCTGCACAGATAACTTCTTTAACCAATCTTGTAACTCAAAAAGGAGTTTGTTATTCTTTAAGCAATGATACTCCTACCATAAACGATGATACTCTTATTTCTATAAACACATTAAACCTTATAGAAAATAATATTGTAGGCTTAATACCTAATACTTATTATTATGTTAGAGCCTTTGCAAAAACCTCAAGTAACAAGGTTTCTTATGGAGAAGTTATTAAAGTAAAAACTCCTTGTTCTGTTGTGGATATATTCCCATACGAAATAACATTTGAAAATGAGAGTTTGGAGGCTTCTTGCTTAACATTGTCAGATAATTTTGCTACAAATGTTTGGCAAATAGTATCGCAAGCACAGGACAATAACAATAATACAATAACCGCTTACCAAGGAGATAAATTTGCTTATTTTCATAGTGATAACACCGATGCACAAGAGTTAAAATTAATCTCCCTTCCGTTGAATATTAATTATCTTTCTTCGCCAGCAATTTCTTTTGCTTATCAAAACAAAGTAATTGGAGGTAGAAAGGATATATTGAGAGTTTATTACAAAACTTCTCTTGCATCAAATTGGACATTGTTGAAAACCTATGAAACAGGTGTTACAAATTGGACTTTGGATACAATAGATTTACCTGTAAAAAGCACTACTCTTTATATTGCTTTTGAAGGACAAGTACGTTCGGCTGGAGGTGTTTATGTAGATGATGTTAGAATTTTTGATAAAAATATTTTGGCTTATCCTTCGGTAACAACTTTGCCAGTAGAGGAAATTGCGGACAATTCTGCTATTGCCAAAGCCAATGTTACCAACTCTGGTATTACTGCTTTACAAAGAAAGGGTTTTGTTGTTTCCTCAGAGAATAGCCAACCTACTATATTAAGTGGAGATATTTATTCTTTGGCTGATAGCTCTACAGGTAATTATCAAATGGAAATAGAAGGCTTACAAGCAAACACAACCTATTATCTTAGAGCCTTTGCTCAAAATCAAGCGTTGATTTCTTATGGAGAAACTCAAACTTTTACTACTATTTGTCAAGCCGTTAATAGATTTCCTTATAGACCTATATTGGTTTCTGAGGATACATTGTGTTTCAAAAACGAAGGAGGATGGGCAACTGTTGTTACGGATTCTTCTTATAGATATATAACGCAAGAAAACATTTCAACTAACAAACTTATAACTCCTATGCTTGATTTGTCCTATAAGGAAAATATATCATTGTCTTTTGATTGTAGAACGGAATATAGTAACATGGAAGCGACCATGATGAAAGTTTTGTTTAAAAACTCTGTTGATGCTAATTGGCAGGAAGTAGATACAATTTACATAACAGATTCTATTTACCAAACTGAGCAGAAAAGCATAACAATAAATGCTTATAGTCCATCAAAGCACTCTTTCTTTGCTTTTGAGCCTATAGATGAGGTAGAAATAAGAATAAAAAATATAAAAGTAGAAGCACTTTCTCAAATACCTATTGTTAGCACAGATAGTGCAGTGTTATCAGATTACAATAAGATTAAAGTATATGTTACCTTATTGGATAATGGTCTTTCTGAAATAACTTCCAAAGGAGTTTGCTATTCTTTGAGTGAAAATCCAACAGTGGAAGATTCTATTGTAACATCTTCTTCCTCTGTTAGTCATTTTGACATAGAAATAGAAAATCTTCCAATATTAACACAATATTATGTAAGGGCTTTTGCGACCAATTCATATGGAACAGCATATGGAGAAATAATACCTATAAGGACAAAGTATTACTCCATATACAACAATATAATATCGGAAGACCAAGAATTGTGTAACGTTTATCCTCAGGTGCTTACGGGACAAACACCTACGGGTGGAGATAATTCTACATACGAATATTTGTGGATACATAGCAATGACCTTCTTTCTTGGGAGGATTGCGATGAGGGTGTTTATAGTGATAGGTTAAATTATCAACCACGTCCAACCACTATGGCAGGCACTCACTATTATGCAAGAGTGGTAACTTCTGGTTTATCTATAGATACAAGTAATTATGTAACAATAAAGATTTATCCCGAATCAAATGGAGGCAATGTTTTTACAAATTCCTCTTCTGTTAATGTTTTGGATGATACAATAGTTCTTAACCTAAGGGCGTATACGGGAGAAGTCGTATCTTGGCAGATTAAAGAACCTTCTCTTTTCTATATAGATTGGGAAGACATAGAAAACACTCAATCTCTTACAACTCTAAGATATATTCCTCAAACAGAAGGTGAATATACATTCAGAGCTGTGGTTCAAAGTGGAGTGTGTCCTCAAGTTTATTCAGGTGAAAGGACGGTGCAAGTAAATAATGTATCGCTAACAGATATAAAAGATAATGTTAATATATACATTACTCCAAATCCAACAGATGGAAAAATAAATATAGTAACAGAAAATACAGAAGTGCAAAATGTTGCTATAACAATCAATAATATGAGCGCCACAAAGGTTTATTCTGATAACCTAACATTGCATCAAGGGGTAACTCCTTTGGATTTATCTTTCCTTGATAGTGGTTCTTATCTAATTACTATTAAAGGAGAGAATATCTATTGGCAAAGCAAACTTATAATTACTTCTAAATAAAAATGGATACTCAATTAATAAAGCAACATATTGAATTTGCTCTCAAAGAGGACGTACAGCAAGGGGACTTTTCAACCCTTGCTTGCGTTGATAACAAGACAACAAACAAGGTAAAACTCATAGCCAAACAAGAGGGTGTTTTGTGTGGTATGGAGGTTTTTGCTTTTGTTTTTGAATTGTTGGATACTACTCATTCCATCAAAATAGAAGCTTATAAAAAAGATGGAGACACTTTAAAGAAGGGAGATGTTATTCTTAGAATGCAAGGCAATGCTCAAACCATACTAACGGGAGAAAGGACGGCTTTGAATTATATGCAATTGCTTTCTGGTATAGCCACAACAACAAAAGAATATGTTTCTTTGATAGCCGATACTCATACCAAACTTTTGGACACAAGAAAAACAACTCCTACTTTGCGTATGTTGGAAAAATATGCTGTCAAAGTAGGAGGCGGTTATAATCATAGATTTGGTCTTTTTGATATGATAATGTTGAAAGACAACCACATTGATTTTGCTGGTGGTATTACAAAGGCTATCAATACAACAAATGAATACTTGCAAAACAATAATTTGAATTTGAAAATAGAAATAGAAGTAAGGAATTTTGAGGAGTTGGAGGAAGTTTTGCAATGTGGTAGAGTAGATAGAATAATGTTGGACAATTTTTCTGTAGAGGACTTAAAAAAAGCAATAGAAATAATAAATAATAGATATGAAACAGAAGCCTCGGGAGGTATCAATAAAAATACTATTAGAGCTTATGCTCAAACTGGAGTAGACTATATTTCTGTAGGGGCTTTGACTCATCATATTTCTGCTTTAGATATAAGTCTTGTCGCGGATGAATAAGCAAAAGTGGCAACAACTTTGTAGGAAGTTAATTTTCTGGCGACCCGTCAGAAAATTACTTCATTATTCACGTATGCTAATTATTCCCGGCTTTCAGAGAGTACCTGTCTTTGATGTTTTGGTGTTCTTTATAAAGGGGTTGACAAAGGGATCTTTAAATCAAAGAAGTGCCGCTGTTAGTTTCCATTTTTTTCTTTCTTTGTTCCCTTTGATACTTTTCTTTGTAACGCTTTTGCCTTTTTTGCATTTGGATTACCTTACAGAGAAAATTTTGGAAATGGTCAAAGAGTTTGCTCCCAATACTGTAGGAGACTATATAGCAGCTACAATTAGCGACCTTATGAATCGCAAACACAAGGGTTTGATGACCATAGGTTTCTTATCTTCTATATTTGTGGCTTCTTCGGGTGTAAATGCTTTGTTGCTTTCTTTTAATACCTCTTATCATACATTGAAAAAACGAACAGTTTTCAAACGTAGATTGATAAGTGTTTGCTTGGTTATAGGTATAGCCTTGGGTATAATAATAAGTATGACGCTTATTATTTTTGCAAAACGTTGGATTCTTTATTTGTTTGCTAACAATGTGATTAAGAATTTTGTACAATATTATATTCTTAGGGTGTTAAAATGGGTGATTATTGTTTTTGTAGTTTATTTGCTTTTTGCTATGGTTTATTATGTTGCACCGGCCGACAAAGAGGGATATAAGTTTTTTTCTGCGGGAGCAAGTTTGGGCACAGCTTTATTTATTTTGTTTTCTCAAGGATTTAATTGGTACATTATTCATTTCTCTCATTACAATGCCCTCTATGGTTCAATAGGAGCAATGATTATTTTCTTACTTTGGATATATCTTAATTCTTATATAGTCTTAATAGGTTTTGAACTCAACGCTGCCATTGCAGATGCTTATACTCGGGGGCATGCCTTAGAGCGTATTAATAGGAGAAAAAACAAAAGTTTACGTATTTCTCGTTCTGCTCGCAGTATGTTTTCTTGGACAAGGGCAAAGAAAGATATAAAACGTTGGTACGTTAGAAAATTTATTCCTTTCACAAAAAAATATTTAAACAATGATAGATTACAAAGACATAACTCTTAATAATGGACTTAGATTAATAATCAACCCTGACAACAATACAGAACTTGTTGCTGTCAATATGTTGTATAAAGTAGGAGCAAAAAATGAACAGGAAAATCATACAGGGTTTGCTCATTTGTTTGAACACCTAATGTTTTCGGGGAGCAAATCTTTTCCAGATTTTGATTCTCTAATTACTTCTATGGGAGGTGAGAGCAACGCTTTTACCAACAATGATATAACCAATTTTTACCTTACTGTACCTCATATTTTTTTGGAAACTGTGTTGCGTATGGAAGCCGACCGTATGAATAATCTTATCATAGATGAGCAACATTTATCTTTGCAAAAAAAAGTTGTTATAGAAGAATTTAAGCAACGTTATCTCAATCAACCTTACGGCGACCTATATAAAGAGATGAGAGAATTGTCTTATAAGCAACACCCATACAAATGGATGACCATAGGAAAGGATATTTCTCATATAGAAAATGCAACTTTAGACATAGTGCGCAAGTTTTATGATACCTATTATCAGCCAAACAATGCTGTGCTTAGCATATCGGGTAGGGTAGATGTAGATAAGGTTATTGCTATGGTGAAAAATATATTTTCTTTTCCTTCTCAAAATTTTGAAAAAACCTCTTATCAAAAAGAACCTTTTCAAGCAACTAATAGAGAAAAAACAATATACAGAGATGTACCTTCTTCTATTATAATGATTACTTTTCCTATCTGTGCAAGGAGGGATATGGAATTTTATAGATTTGACCTATTGAGTGATTTGTTGTCCAATGGAACAAGTAGCAGAATGTATAGTTATTTGGTACAACAAACCCATGCTTTTACCGAAGTTGATGCTGTTGTTAGTGGAGATGATGATGAAGGTTTGTTTGTGATTATAGGTAAATTGGCAGATGAAACAGAGGTAAAAAAAGGAGAAGAACTTATTTGGCACATATTAAAAGATATTTCCACTGAACAAATAAGCGATAGAGAATTTCAAAAGGTAAAAAACAAAAATCTTGTCAATGCAGAATTTAACAACATAAAGATTTTGGACAAAGCCATGAATCTTGCCTATTATGACCATTTGGGAATGTTAGAAAATATAAACAAAGACAGACAAATATACGACAGCATAAAAAAAGAAGAAATAAACACTTTGGCTAAGCGTACCTTCTTTGAACGTTGTCACAACACCCTATATTATCTACAGGCACAGCCTGTTTTATAATGGCATAGCCGCACCCACAGGGTGTTTTATAAGGGCATAGCCGTTAAAAGAAATAATATTAAATTTGTTCTATTGTAATCTATAAAGAAGATAAGTAAAAAACGAGGACTATATTTTACTATGTGAATTTATGGAATAGAAAAATATTGTAATTTTGTATTTTAGAGTAGAAGTTTTTAAATAAATCATATTTTCAATCTATGTTGCTATTGGTGTTAATCTTAATACTTTTTGTTGTTTTATTTGTTGTAATAGCAACGAAGAGGCTAAGGCTTAAAGTAGAGGCAAAAAAAATATTAGAAAAACTAAAACAAATACCATCATATAGTAAAAAATTCAATCAACAAGAAAATGAATTTGTTGATATTTTTACAGATATAGACAACAGTTTTAAAGATGAAATAATACCTACAAGTATAAAAAAGAAGTTTATCAATCATTATGTTACATACTTTCAAGAGGCTAACTCTTTAACAAAAAAACTCTCCGCTTTTAATATTGTTCCACAAAAGGAAATATCAAAATTTATTAAAGATTTTAAAAATATTGATAAGTTTGTTAAGCAACATAATGAAGAGGTTATAATTTTTTTGCTTGAAAAGAATAAAGAATTTTTTGACCATTGTTTAAAATACCCGTTAGATAAACAGCAAAGACGTTCTATTGTTTCACAGGAGGATAATTGTTTGGTGGTTAGTAGTGCAGGGAGTGGCAAAACATCTTCTATTATTGGTAAGGTTAAGTATCTTATTGAAATAAAAGGTATAGCACCAGAAAGGATACTGCTTATTAGTTATACAAATAAAGCTGCTGCTGAATTAACAGAAAGAATGGCAACCAAAGGATTGAAAGGTTATACTTTTCATAAGTTAGCAATTGATATTATTGCAAAATCAACAGGAGTTAAGCCTTCTATTTGTGATAATACTGATGCTTTATTTATAGATATTTATAATAATTTATTAAAGAGCCATGATTTTAAACAAAGTGTTTTAAAATATTTTGTTGACTTTTCAATAGATGAAACCGATTGGGAAAAACGTAAAAATGAAAGACGAGAGCAACTATCAGAACAGAAAAAAGACTGTTACAAAGCTATCTTTCCCGATATGGATGGCAAACCTATATATGTGAGAAGTAAGCAAGAGCAAAAAATATGTTTTGCATTATCATCGCTTGGTGTTAAATTTAGATACGAGGAGCCATATGAACATATCTTGCAAGATGAAACCTTTTCACAGTATCGTCCAGATTTCTCTATATATTATGAGAAAGGCAATAAAACCAAACGTATTTATTTGGAACATTTTGGTATTGATGAGTATGGCTGTGTTCCGTCTTGGTTTGCCAAAGATAAGAATATTACATACGAGGAGGCTAACAAAAAGTATAATGATGGCATAACGTGGAAGAAAACAGCCCACGAAAAATTTGGTACAAAATTATTGACAACATCAAGTGCTGATTTTAAAAACACTGATATAAAAGATAAAATTAAAGTTTTATTAATTAATGCTGGTGTTTCTATAAGGGAAAAAAACGATGAAGAATTATATGATTTGATTTTACCAAAGGAAAGTAAAAAAGAAAAAGCATTTATAAGACTTATTGTTACTTTTGTAACTCTATTGAAATCAAGTTGTAAATCTATTAATGAGGTTTTGAAAGAAGCAAAAAATAATAATGATAAGAGAAGTATATCCATTATTGAAAATATATTTCTGCCTGTGTATGTCAACTATATAAAAGTATTAAAAGAAAATAACTATATAGATTTTACAGATGCAATTATTAGAGCAACAGAAATATGTCGCAAAATGCATCCCGTGGAATATGATTATATAATAGTGGACGAATTTCAAGACATATCTATAGACCGTTATTATTTTTTGAAAGCCTTACGTGAAGGTAATACTTTTGCAAAATTGTATTGTGTAGGTGATGATTGGCAATCAATATATCGTTTTTCGGGTAGTGATATGGCTTTGTTTAATCAATTTTCTGAATATTTTGGTGCAACAGAAATAAATAAAATAGAGACTACATATAGATTTGGAGAACCATTGGTATCGTTGTCTTCGCAATTTATTCAACGTAATAAAGCACAAATACAAAAGAATATACATTCGTTTAACTCTGATATAAGTACTGAATTAGAATTCTGTGCTTATAATAGAAAAGATTATTGCGATACTATAGGACAAATTGTATCTTCTATTCCAAAGGATAAAACTATATTCTTATTGGGACGTTATTCGTTTGATGATTATTATCTTTCTTTTATGTATAAGTCTATGAAAGAGGGTAATCGATTTTATTATTTTATAAAAGGAAGAAAAGTGGAATTTCTGACCGTACACAAATCAAAAGGTCTTGAAGCAGACTATGTAATACTTCTACAATGCAATAAAGATATATATGGTTTTCCTTCTCTTGTCAGTGATGACCCTGTGTTGAGTTATGTTTTGACCGAAAATGAGCAATTTCCACACTCAGAAGAAAGAAGATTGTTTTATGTGGCAATAACAAGAGCAAAAATAAAAACTATTGTACTATATGACAATCGGTTTCCTTCTGTATTTGTAAGAGAATTTTTACAACCTGAAAATACTACAGAGGAAATTTATCTAAAACATCCTAATGCCAATAAAATATGGACAAAAAAAGCAGATAAATTTTTGTTGCAACTACACAATGAAGGTAAAAACATAAAGTATATTGCAAGAAAGATGGGTAGAAGTCAAACCTCTATTATTATGCGATTGAATAAACTTAATTCTTAACAACAGTTATTGCAAAATATTTTTTTTCAATAGAATTATTGTCTTATTTGTATAAAACCATAATAAGAGGGCTTTTGATTATAATCCATCTTGAATATGTTGCTCTTATAAAACACACCGTAACGGCATAGCCTTTATAAGACCCCCCCCTATGGGTGTGGCTCCGCCCTTATGTTAACTTGTTATAATACATAATAATCTATGCTAATCCATCAAAAATAATGGCTCTATCCCTAAAAGACACCTGGAAACAGCTTCGCTCTTATAAAACACCCTGTGGGTGTGGCTTTGCCCTTATAAAACAGCCTGTGGCTGTGTTAGTTTTTTATTTTTCTTTCTATGGTTTCTAATTCTTTTTTGAAAGATTTGTTTGTGTCCATAGTGTTTTCTACGACTTTGCAAGCGTGTAGTACTGTTGCATGGTCTTTTTTCCCACACTTTTCTCCTATGGATACCAAAGGCTCTTTGGTTAGTTTTCTAGATAGATACATCGCTATATGCCTTGCTGTAACTATTTCAACTTTTCGTGTCTTTGATAGCATAACGTCCAAAGGAATATTAAAGTAACCACAAACTACTTTTTGTATATATTCTATTGTTATCTCTCTTGTATTACTTTTAACAAAGCGGTCAACAATTTTTCTTGCCAAATCTATGGTTATGTCTTGCTTGGAAAGAGAAGATTGTGCTATTAAAGAAATTAAAGCGCCTTCTAATTCCCTAACAGATGTATTTACACTATAAGCCAAATATTCTATAACCTCCTCTGGCATAGTTGCACCACCGTCATTAAAGAGTTTTTGCTTTATAATTCTTATTCGAGTGTCCAAATCGGGTACTTGCAACTCTGCATTAAGCCCCCATTTTAAACGGGAAAGTATTCTCGGTTCCAAACCTGAAATTTCTGAAGGTGCTTTATCGGAAGTAACTATTATTTGTTTGCCAACGGTGTATAGTCCGTTGAAAATTTGGAAGAATACATTTTGAACGCTTTCTCGCTTCATAAACTGTATATCATCTATAATAAGAACGTCTATAGCCATTTGGTAAAACTGTAAAAAATTATTCACAGTATGATGTTTGACAGCATCGGCAAATTGTTGAAAAAATTGGTCGGCACTAACGTATAACACAGTCTTTTCAGGATGCAAACGTTTTGTTTCTAAGCCTATGGCATGAGCCAAATGGGTTTTTCCCAATCCTACATTTGAATAAATAAAGAATGGATTAAAGGCTGTTTTACCCGGGTTTTGTGCTACAGCATAGCCAGCACTTCTTGCCAATTGATTGCACGCTCCTTCTACAAAATTATCAAAACTATAATTTTCATTAAGTTGAGAATCTATATTCAATGGTTTGATACCCGGAATAATAAAAGGGTTGATAACATCATTATTGTTATTATCCGGCATAACAATAGGAGGTACTCTCTTCGGTGGATTAATAGTTCTGTCTTTATTCAAAGAAGGGTAAGTTTGTTTGTTATTGTTGTCAAAAGGAGCAGTATATAAGAGTTTTGCCTCGGGACCGATAACCTTTCGTATAGAGGCTCTAAGTATAGTTATAAAATTTGCCTCTATCCATTCGTAAAAAAATACACTCGGAACTTTAATTGTAAGAGTAGCGTTTTCCAAAGAAACGACTTGTAAAGGTTTGAACCAAGTCTCAAAAGCATCGTTAGTAATGTTGTCCTTGATAATCTCTAAGCATTTATCCCAAATATCTTGACAATTATGGTTTTTCATCTTTGTATTCTTTTATTTACTCTTTTTATTTTTCCTTTCTTACAGAATACAAAGGTATAAAAATAAATTATTACATTTTTTTTGTATTTGCTTGGTAGTTTCAAATCTTTTGTATACAAACTTTCGGGGGGGGGGGGGGGCTAAAATCAGAGCAAAATGTTCTTTTTATTTGATTTTCTTATGATTTAAGTTTTTGTGTTATTAACAACAGATAGTTAATAAAAATAAAGTCTATACAATATTTTTTTCGAATAAAAAAATATTTTAGCGTTTTTTTCTTCTATTCTGTTTATTAGAAATTTTGTTTTCAAAATCTTTATTTTCAAATAAGTTACGCCCTATTAACCTTTTTATTTGTTGTAAAAATTTTCTTTTTTTTGTTGAAAACTTTTTTTTCTGTTTTTTTTGTAAAATTTATAGTTTTTTGAACAAATGAGATAAACTATTTTCTAATTCAGATTTGCTTATAGATAGCCCTTCTATTATAATATCGGCTTGCTTATAAAAAGGCTCTCTGCTCTTTAAAGACTCTTCTATAAAGGTTAATCTATCTTCTTTTTTTACTTTTTCCAACAATGGTCTTTTTTGTTTACTCTTTGCTGAACGTGAAAGAATTTGGGAAGGAGATAAATGCAAATAAATACTATTGCAATTTTGTTTTATCAAAGACATATTGTCCTTATAACAAGGCAGTCCTCCCCCCGTAGCTATTACAAGATTATTTTTTGTCAATAGGTTAAACAAAACTTCTCTTTCTTTTTCTCTAAACAAAACTTCTCCTTGATGTTGAAAAATATTTTCTATAGTAGAATTACACATTTGTTCCACCAATTTATCTGTATCTTCAAAAGAATAATCTAATATGTTGGCAATACGTTTTCCTATGGTACTTTTACCAGCATACATATAACCCACAAGAGCAATAATCATAACTTTTTAGTATATATTTTCTCTTTCCCAAAGTAAAAGTTCTTGCTCTACAAGTTGAGTATTTATTTTTTTTGCCAAAATATCTCTCGCATCAAAAAACTCTTCAAAAATAGACAAATACTCTTTCCCAACAGCTTGTTTTATAGTATTTCTTCCAAAGCCTCTTGAACCTTTGGTTGTTTTTACCTTTGTTATTCTTGTGTCATTATTTGCTTGCAGGTCTTCAAAATTATCGGGGTTCTTGTCCATAATAGCATTGGTAATATCATAAAAAGAGTCATTCCAGTCTTTATTTCTATAGTCCTTATTGCTATGATAATATTTGAAAACCTTTAAAGCAGCGTTATATAAATCCATAGCCTCTTTTGAGTAGTCAAAAGAATGAAAAAACTCTCTAAAATCAAAACGTTCCTCCTCTATTTGAGCATCATCATTTATAAGATTTTTATCCACAACATCTTGCGCAAATAAAACATTCAAATTATTTCTTCCACACCCTAATTCCTTATATGTAAACGGCATAATAAAATTTTGCCTACCTTTGTTTGAGAATAGATTTCCTTTGTAAAACATTGAGAACATTATAGCATCATTGAATAATTCCTTATTTATATCTTCAATTTTACCCTTATACACCAAATAATTCCACTCAAAATAATTGCTATGTGTATTAAAATTTATACCCTTTGATAGAAGACACCATTTGATATTCCTATTTGTAATTTTAGAAGATTTTTCTTTTCCTCCATTGCTTATTATAAGAACATTGTTAAGGTAACTATACTGTCCTAAAACAAATCCTGATTGATGGTTTTTTATTTCTTTTTCTATTTCTTTAACAAGATAAGGTCGGCTATTATTATATGTATAAGGTTTGACGTAAACAAGTTTATCGTTGCTTTTATCATAATCGTAACGATTGGCAGTTATAAAATCTTTATCTATTGCTTCTCCCTTATGTTTATCAAAAAACACTAAAGAAACCGACCATTCAGAAAGTCCAAAAGTCGTTTTTGCATTAGAGAAAATATGAGAAACAATCTTATAATTTGAATTTACATAAACATTTATACTATCCCTTAAAAAGAATTCCGTTTTGCAATAATAAACAATTACATCCGGTTTTACCTCACATACTTTATTAAAAAACTCAATAGCAATATCATATTTATATCCTTTTCTATTTCTATATGGAGGGTTCATTATTACCATTAGTTTTTTGCCTTCTCGTTTGCAAATTTCATTAATCCCAAGTGTTTGCCCCATATAACTCCAAGTTGGTTGGTTTTTGTCTTTTAGATAATCAAACTGCACCACATTATTAAACCCCTTTATTCTACAAGTATCAACATCTATACGCTCCAAAGTAGACAGATAACAATAGTCTTTAAACTCTTTGCCAAACTGATTCTCTAAATTACCAACTCCGCAACAAGGATCCATAACAATAAACTCATCCAAGTTATAATATTGCCTTAGTATTTCGTTTTGTTTCTCTACAAAACAAGTAGGAGTATATTCGCCACCCGTATCTCTGCGATATTTATCAGAATACAAAGTTGCAGAATGTTCCAATATCTTTAAAAATTCCTCTCTTACCGGCGGTCGCTTATATTTTTTCCAAAAAAAATCATATTTGTTTATATCATCAAAACGATAATAAGAAGATTTATATTTTCCTGCATACCTAATACCGTCAAGCATCTTTTCATAAGTATACAAAATAGCATAATTATTTAAATTTACTCCCTCTCTAAATAACTCTAATTCTGTTGTTTGAGGCTTTAAGAAATGCTCATCTATAACCTCTTTTTCGTATGTTGTGCCGTTAAGCACATCTACAAGAAAAAGATTTATAATATCTTGCTCGTCTTTTAAAT
>CAZVEO010000040.1:0-20830 GCA_964626385.1 uncultured Bacteroidaceae bacterium | reverse complement strand
TTTATTTAAGAATTTAATTCCATTAGAATAAAAAAAAATGTAACTACCTTATAAATATCTTAACCATTAAAAAGAAAATACTTTAAATAGTTGTTCATTTTATGATATAATTCTGTTAATAATTTTTTTCAATATTTTGATTTATAAATATATAAAATAAAAAAAATATTCATTATAAAATTACATTTGTATTACTTAATCAGTTTTTCATAAGAGTATAAGAACAATATGTTTTATTGAAAACTTTAATATAGTTTTATTGTGAGTTGTTACTGATTATTTTTTTTAACAATTTTATTATCTTATAAAAATATATCTCAACACATGTAAATCTATCAAAAAAACACCCCTTGAAAATTTTTTCGGAAAATCACATAAATACCCACTTAAAAGTCAAAAATAAGGGTGCTACTATTGATTATCAGAGAGTTAACCTTTTTCGAAGGGTCAAAATTGGGCATTTTTCTTGAAAATCAGCGTTTTCGAAGGGTTTTTTGAAGAAAAATTTTTTCAAATCGGGATTTTACAAAAATGAATCTTCGTTTTATTTCGACGAATCTTCGTTTCGAGAAATCGAAACGAAGATTCGTTCTTACTGATTATCAAGTAGTTACAAGGGTAAAAATCGTTAATTTTGTGGTAGGGCTGTTTTTCTCTTACAAAGTTACGAACATTTTTTGACCTGACCAAACGCGTGCACACTTTTTATTTGTAACTTATTGATAATCAGTAAACCGATTTCCTCATTTTTTATGTTATTTTTGATAGGTGAGCTGAGCCTATTTTATACGGGCAAAACCATTGTTTGTCATATGCTATGACTTTATATCAACTGCAAATAAAAGATGTGGTGGAATTTTGTTAAAAAACCACCACATCTTACTTAATATTTTGTAGAAATGAACCCCTTATTTTTTAATATTAGGTTCTTCTAAACCAAGATGTTTCTTTTTATCCATAAGTTTCAAGTATATAGCAATTACTAAAGCTAAGATACCAAAACTTGCAAATATTAATAAAGGTACTGTATAATCATACGGTATAAACTCGGCGTTTGCTGCTTTTGCTGCTATAACCTCCGCATTGTTTGCGTTGGAAGATTGCAACACAGTTCCTATAAGCATAGGTACAAAGCATAAGCCTACATTTTGAACCCAGAAAATTAAAGAATAAGCACTTCCCAAATATCTTGGGTCCATAATTTTTGGAACACTTGGCCATAAGGCAGCAGGGACCAATGCAAAGGATATACCTAAAACTACAATTGTTGCATAAGCAAGTATATGGCTACGTGTTGCTGGAAGCAAGAACGCAA
Source organism: uncultured Bacteroidaceae bacterium (assembly GCA_964626385.1). GTDB lineage: Bacteria > Bacteroidota > Bacteroidia > Bacteroidales > P3 > Scybalousia_A. The sequence goes on along the minus strand of CAZVEO010000040.1, from coordinate 19,515 downwards.
ATACCAAATGGCATACTATAAGCAACAATGCTCCAAACATTAGCATGGTTGCTCCTTTTCCTTTTCTATCTAGAAAGTTTCCAAGAAATGGGGTAATAATGGCAGCACCTATTGGAAACCAACGAAATATATTTGAAGCTTGTTGCGCCGTTATTCCGTCCAAATTACACTGAAGCATATTTGCACCATATCTTTGGAATGGGAATATTGCTGAGTAGTAAAGCACACACAATAAGGCTACAACCCAAAATGTTTGAGAGGAAAGTATTTTGCCAATATCACTTATTTTAAACTCTTCTTCGCTTGTGCCTTCTGCCAAAGCTTTTTCTCCCAATTGTTTGTCAAATTTTTTGTCCATCACACAGAACACAAGAAAGAAAATCAAACCTATAAGTAACAACACTGTACAAAAGGCAACAGATGCAACGACTGTTGTTTTGCCAAATATAGCAAGACCAACATGCTCTGCAATCCAAGGAGATATGGAGAAAATAGCAAAGACGCCGACACGTGCAATAGCCATTTCCAAGCCCATAGCCAAAGCCATTTCCTTGCCTTCAAACCACTTAGCAATAGCACGAGAAACGGTGATACCTGCCATTTCACAGCCACAACCAAATATCATAAATCCAAAGGCTGCCATTTTTGCACTACCTGGCATAGTTGTCCACCATGTGTTGAGCCAAGCGTTAAAATCGGTCGTTTGAAACCAATCGCTAATACCAACAAATTTAATCACTGCTCCCAAAAACATAAGAGAGGCCGATAATGTACCTGTAAAACGAATGCCACATTTGTCAAGTATAATACCTGCAATTATCAAAAATCCACACACATTGAGGATGTATTCTCCTGCAGCGTATGTTCCAAAAACTGAAGGTGTCCAGCCCCTTTCTGTCTCCACCAAACTTTGCAAAGGAGACATTAAATCTACAAACATATAGCCAAAAAACATCATTAAAGCAATGAGTATCAAGGCTGTCCAACGTGCCGTCGGACTGTCATTAATTAACTTTTGAATTTTTTCTGTCATAACTTTTGAATCTAATTTAGTTTATTTTTTAGGTTGCAAAGTTATTATTTCTTTCCTATTAGTTTGTCATTTTTTCTAACTTTTTTGCTCTTATCTTTTTCTTACTTGATTGTTGTCAATATTTTATCACTGCAGTATAACAAATTTGCTTATCATCATAACAATATAAAACAAATATATAAGTTATAAATTACTAATATTCAAAAAACTAAGAATTATTTAAGCCTTTAACTTTTTAATAATAAAACGGTTTTTTGTAAAAAAAATCAAAAGAAATTATGTAGATTTGAAATATTAGTATAAATTTGCAATTTTAAAAAACTATGCAAACTTTGTAAAAATAAACTTAAGTAAACATGCAGAATAAAGGAGCTATTAGTGTTATCGCAGTGATATTTGCGTTGATATGTATTTATCAGCTTTCCTTTACTTTGGTAACAAAGAGGGTAGAGGGTAAGGCTGAGCAGTATGGCAAGCAGATGGCTGCAAAGGAGATGGAGGGTCTTAAGTTGGATTTGTCTGACGCAGATAAATTGGCTTATAAAGACTCAATTGAGGATGCAAGAGAGAATGCGTATTTGGATTCCATTTCGGAGGAAACGGTCTACAATTTCTTATTTATGCGTAAGTTTTCCTATAAGGAGTGCAAGGCAAGAGAAATAAATCTTGGACTTGACCTTAAGGGTGGTATGAATGTTATGATGGAGGTTTCCACAGTGGATGTGATAAAAAATCTTGCCTCAAATCCAGAGGATGAAACCATAACAGCTTTATTAAATAGAGCAACAGAATTACACCGCCAGAACGGTGGAAAGTATATAGACCGCTTTGCTGATGCTGTTAATGAGTCCAAAAATGTAGAGTTGGCGGCTTTCTTTAGTACTAAGTTAAAGGACAAAGGTATAACTAAAAACTCTTCTAATTCTCAAGTAATTTCAGCCATAAGTAATCAATGTAGTGATGCATTTCAAACAACTTATCAAGTACTTTCCAAGCGTATAGATAAATTTGGAGTTGCTCAACCTACAATACAAAAATTGGACGCTACAGAGAGAATTCTTATAGAATTACCGGGAGTAAAAGACCCGCAACGTGTAACTAATCTGTTAGAGGGTAGTGCTCGTTTGCAGTTTTGGCTAGTAGAAAAAGATTTAAATAAAGCTGTTAGAGCCTTGCAAGATATGGATGCTTGGCTTTCTGTTGGTAATCGCTCCGAGCAACAAGAAGAGGATGTTGTTTTAGAGGATTTGTCATCCACTCTTACTTCTACACAGCAGATTGCTACTACAGACGTTAAACAAGATGAATCTGTTGCAACAAAGAAAAATCCTTTACTTTCTTTGTTTACTCCAAGCAATACTCAAATGAGTTTGGCTGTTGCTACTGCACAAGGGCAAAATCGTGCAGAAATTAATAGACTTTTGAAAAAGGCACAATCTAAAATGCCTAAGGATTTATTGTTCTTATGGTCGGCTAAGCCTATTTCAAAAACAAATGAGTATGAACTTTACGCAGTACATGTAGAAAAGAATGGACCATTGTTAGACGGTGATGTGATTTCTGATGCTCGTGATGATTTTAATCAAACAGGTAGTCCTGTTGTTTCTATGGTTATGAAAGATGATGCCGCAAGGAAATGGGCAAAAATTACGGGTAATCATGTAGGCGAGTGTATAGCCATAGTATTGGACAGTGTTGTTTATTCTGCACCAAGGGTTAATGGAGAGATAGATGGAGGTAGGTCAGAAATTTCCGGTCATTTTTCTGTAGAAGAAACAAAGGATTTATCTAATATATTGAAATCAGGAAAACTTACGGCACCTGCTAAAATAGTTCAAGAGTCAGTAGTAGGTCCTTCATTAGGAAAAGAGTCAATCAAGTCAGGTATGATGTCTTTCTTATTTGCCATCATACTTATACTTGTTTATATGATATTCTTCTATAGTACGGCTGGTATTGCTGCTTGCGTAGCTTTAGTTGTGAACTTGTTCTTCCTATTTGGTGTCTTGGCCTCCTTGGGAGTCGTTTTGACTTTGCCGGGTATAGCAGGTATAGTACTTACTATGGGTATGGCAATAGATGCCAATGTTATAATAAATGAACGTGTAAAAGAGGAATTACTTAAAGGTAAGAATGTTGCCTCGGCAATATCCGATGGTTATAAAGTGGCTTATTCTGCTATCATAGACGGTAATGTTACAACCTTACTTACAGGTATAGTTCTTGCTTATTTTGGTAGTGGTCCTGTTCAAGGTTTTGCTATTGTTTTGTGTATAGGTATCTTGACAACCTTGTTTACTGGTATTTTTATTTCAAGGCTTGTTTTCGAGGCTATGTTAAATAGAAAAGGTGGAGAAAGACGCAATATTGCTTTTTACAATAAACTGACTCACCATTTTCTTGAAAATCCTAAAGTTAATTTTGTTGGCAATCACAAAAAACAATGGATTGTTGTTGCTATTTTGGTTGTAATAGCCCTTTCTTCTCTAACATTTAAAGGATTGGATTTGGGTGTAGATTTTGCAGGAGGTAGAACATATGTTATTCGTTTTGATAAGGATGTTCAGCCAGAAGCCATTCGCTCTGCTCTTACAAAAGAGTATGGTTCTGCTCCTGAGGTAAAAACTTTTGGACCTTCTTATCAAGTTAAAGTTACTACAGATTACAAGATAAAAGAGGATAATGAGGCTGTAAATAGTGAGGCTATAGCTAAGTTATTTAATGCTACCAAACCTTTCTTTGCTGATAAGACTATGACGTTGGAAAAATTCCGCTCTACGCAGACAAGTCCATTGGGTATTATATCTTCAGAAAAGGTAGGTCCTACTATGGCAGAAGATATACAACGTTCAGCAATCATAGCCGTTTTGGTTTCATTGGTACTTATATTTATATATATTGCAATAAGATTCAAAAAATGGCAATATGGTTTGGCATCGCTTGTTTCATTGACCTTTGATGCTCTCATCACTATTGGAGCCTTTTCTTTGTTCAATAAAGTAATGCCGTTTAGTTTGGAAGTAGATCAGCAGTTCGTAGCGGTTGTTTTGACAGTTATAGGTTACTCTATAAACGATACGGTTATTGTATTTGACCGTGTAAGAGAAAATGTTAATCTTTTCCCTAAGGAAAATTATGGAAAGTTAATGAACAATGCAATGAATCAAACGCTTTCTCGTACCTTCAATACTGTGGGTTCCACTTTATTGACTTTGGCTATAATGTTTATCTTTGGTGGTGAAGGACTAAGAGGATTTTCTTTTGCTATGTTTATAGGTATAGCGGCGGGATGTTTTGCTTCTCTTTGTGTAGCATGTCCAACGGCCTATGCTTTGATAACTCGCAAACAAAATAAAGAGGTAAATTAAAAATAGATAATGGCGACTATTTTAACAATAATTATAACTTTAGTTGTACTTTCTTCTCTATTCAAGAAAAAGAAGAAAGAGGAGGTGATCTTTCCTGCCCAACAAATAAATGAAGGGGAGGAATGGTCGCCTTTTTACTCAGAGTTAAATTTGTATAAAAAACAAAATTTTCAGAATTTTGATAAAGTTGTTGTTAATAAGGTTGAAAAAACAGAAAAGAAAAAAAATGATATTAAGGCTCCGACCACAAAAAAGAAGTTTGATATTAAATCTGCTATGATTTATTCTGCTATAATGGAAAGACCTTATGAGTATTAATTAGAAAATCATAATACACTATATGAGTATGCTTAAAAGAATATTATTTACGCTCGGGTTGCTTATTGCGACTAATGTAATGTATGCGCAAGGTGTTCTTACGGGTACTATTACAGATGAACAAACAAAAGAGCCGTTACCTTTTGTAAATGTCATTGTCCTCCAAAATGGCGAACAAAAGGGTGGTGCTCAGACGGGAATGGATGGTACATATCAAATAAAGCCACTATCTCCTGGAACCTACGATGTAAAAGCGTCTTTTATCGGTTATGCAACGGCTATAAAGACGGGAGTACGTGTCTCTGCTACTGGTTTTTCGGCTGGAGGAGATTTGGAACTTAAGCCGGAGTCTACCACTTTGGGAGAGGTTACTGTTACTGAATATCAAGTTCCTTTGATTCAAAAGGGGCAGGCTACCTCTGGAGGTAGAATTACTTCGGAGGATATAGAAAAAATTACGGCAAATTCTGTTGATGCTATTTTGGCAACCATGGGTGGTGTACAGGACAATGACGGAAGTTCTGGTACAGCACGTGGTGAGTCTGATATGCAGCAATACGTCAATGGTGCAAAAAAATCAACAGTCAACGTTCCTAAGTCTGCCATTGCCGATATACAGGTTATATTGGGAGGTACACCTGCACAGTATGGTGAGTCTTTGGGAGGTACGACTAATATAACTTTAAAACCGCCTCAGAATAGATTTGAAGGTATGTTATCTTATCGTACTTCAGAACCTTTCAATGATAGAGGTTTTCATAGAGCCGAATTGTATTTGACAGGTCCTGTTTGGACAAAAACAGATACTAATACCAATACAACTAAAACCTTAATAGGTTTTCGTTTATCTGGTTTCTTTTCACATGCTTCTTCGGGATTGTTTGCAGATGGAAGAGAACCTTATATGATTAAGGATTCTGCTTTAGCAAGAATTTCACAATCTCCTTTGGTTTATGATGTTCAACATGGTGTTAATTATGCAACAAGTTATCTAACCAGAAGTTCTTTTGAACAAGTGGGACGTATTCCTAATATAGGTTCAAATTATTTGTACTTAGAGGGTGGATTAGATTTTGCATTATCTCGCAGAACGACTTTGAAACTTGGTGGTGAGTTTAGATATTCATATGGAAAGAATAGTGGTGATTTGCTACTAAACAATGATAATAATTCTTCCTATAAGAGTTATGCTTATCAAGTTATGGCGGATTTTACTCACAAGTTGTCTACCGATGATAGTCCTACTGCTTTGATAAAAAATGTTATGTTTAATGTTTTAGCTTCATATGAAAGACAAAATGCTGTAAGTGCTTATAATCCTGATTTTGAAGATGATTATTTTAAATATGGTTATATAGGTAAGTTTACTTCTTATTGGTCTCCTACTTATAATCTTACAAAATTGGATATAGATGGAGATGGTACTGAAGAATGGGTAAAACAACTTACTTCATGGAGTCAAGACTCTATGACTTTCCGAGCAGCAAATTATAATCCGGGATTGGCAGCTTATACCAATCAGTTGTATTATAGTGATGAGTTTGCTTCTTTGAGAGAATCGGGTTATGTTACAAGAAATGCGGACTACTTAGAAGGTTATAAGGGACTTATGAATGGTAGTACTCCACTTTCAGTTTATAGTATATATACAAACTTTGGTGTTCCTCCTTTTACTTACTCTAAGTATGATAATCAGTATATTTATGCTACTGCAAAAATTTCTGCTGACGTAGGTAAACATCAGTTAGAAATAGGTTTCCAATACGACCAAAAGACTTATGCTTCTTATAGTTTAAATGCTGGAGGCTTATGGACTTTGATGCGTCAAAGACAGAATTTGCACAATTTAGCACCGGATTATTCAAACCCTGTTATAGATAACTCTGGTTATTATCCTGTTGTTACTTATGATAGAAACTTTGATGCTGGTTCACAATCTCACTTTGATAGATATTTAAGAGAACATTTGCGTGAGTTGGGATACAACAATATTACAGATGTTTCCATGTTGGATATAGATAGTTATGACCCAGATGTATTTTCTTTGGATATGTTCTCTACAGATGAGTTATATAATAATGGTAATCCTTACGTTTCTATGAGAGGTTATGACCATACAGGAGAGAAAGTTTCTGGTAAAACTTCTTTGAGGGATTTCTTTACGGGTAACAATGGAAATAGAGTACTTGGTGCTTGGCAACCTATATATATGGCAGGTTATATACAAGACCAGTTCTTCTTTAGGGACCTTGTCTTTAACATAGGTGTACGTGTGGATAGATTTGATGGTAATCAAATGGTTTTGAAAGACCCTTATTTGATTTATGATGCTTATACGGTAAGAGATTTGCGTAATGCAGGCAATGCTTCTCAAATACCTTCTACAATACCTAATGATGCTGTTGTTTACGTTGACCAACTTTCCGAAGGAGAGTCTTTGCCTACAAACGAGGTAACTATTACAGGATTTAGACGCGGTTATGGTTCAGACGTAACTTGGTATACAGCAGATGGTACAATAACTTCTGACCCTTCAAGGGTGGCTGGTGCTTCTGGTCAGCCATTGCCTTTCAGAAAAGGAACCCTTTTATCTACTGGTTTTCCTTCTGAGATATCTGTTGATGCTTTTGAAGACTATAAACCTCAAATTGTAGCAATGCCTCGTATAGCGTTGTCTTTCCCTGTATCTGACAAATCAGAGTTTAAAGCTTCTTATGATATTATTGCTCGTAGACCTTCTGAGACTTACTGGCAAGCACCTTATGCAAGTTATTTGTATATGTCAAGTTTGAGTGAGCCTACTTTGACAAACCCTAATCTAAAACCAGAAAAAATCACTAACTATGAGTTAGGTTTCCAACAGGTGTTATCAAAACGTTCTTCTTTGACTATTTCTGCTTATTATAAGCAAACAAGAGACCTTATCAATTTGGTGCAATATGTGGGTGCTGACCCTAAGTATATTTACTATACTTACGACAACCAAGATTATCGTACAACCAAAGGTTTGACAATACAATATGACCTTAGACGTGTTAAGAATGTTAGGGCTTCTGCAAGTTATACTCTTCAATACGCAGAGGGTACTACAGGATTGAGTTCTTCTACCATAGTTTCTTTAATACGTGCTGGTTATCCAAATGTAAAGATGATGTTCCCTATTGCTGACGATAGAAGACATGCATTTAAATTCAATTTGGACTTCCGTTACGACAATGGAAACAAATATAATGGTCCTACTACGAAAAGAAAAGTTACCGATAAGGATGGTAACACTAAGGTTAAAACTATTAAATGGTTACAGAATTTTGGTGTAAATATCACAGGTGTAGTACAATCAGGTACTCCTTATACCAAATTGTATAGTCACAAACAACAAACCATAGTTGGTTCTTTCCGTGGTGCTCGTTTGCCTTGGTATTACCGTGTAGATTTGACAGTAGATAAAGCTTTCTTTATTAAAGTTGGAAAACGTAATACTATTTTGGATGTATTTTGTTCTGTTTCTAATGTGTTTAATATCAAAAATATCACCAGTGTTTATTCTGTAACTGGAGACCCTGATGATGATGGATATTTGACAGACCCTGAAACACAATCTGATATACGTGCGCAGATAAGTGAAACTGCCTACAGAAATTACTACTCTATGTACTTGAATTCTAATTACCTTTATTCAACTCCAAGAAGTGTTGAAATAGGTGTTTCTTATCAGTTCTAATTGTTGTATTAAAATAGAGAAAATAAGTTAGAAATTATGAAAAATATTTTTGGTAAATTATCATTATTGTTGTTTTGTTTGTGTCTTATGGGCATGTCAGCAAGTGCGTTGCCTTATAAGGGTGCAAAAAAGACATCCAAGCCTACAAGAAAAGCTGATGGTGTTGAATCTTGTAGAAAGGCTCAGGGTTCTGCTGAACTAAGCATAAATAATGTGCGTGCACGTATCAATCAGGGTGGCAATATGTGGACTGATGGAGCGACTGCACAATACTATGTTCCAAAGGCTGGTAGTTCAACGGCTTTGTTCTGTTCTGCTCTTTGGATTGGTGGTATGGATGAGAACGACCAATTGCGTGTTGCTGCTATGAGATTTGGTTCTGAAGGACAAGACTTTTGGCCAGGACCTTTGACAGTAGATAACAATGCTTCTACCAATAGAGCAGTGTGCGACCAATGGGATAAATTGTTTAGAATAACTAAAGCAGAGGTACAAGAGTTTGTATCTCACTATGCAACTGGCGACCATAGGGATTATATTACTACTGCTATTAGAGAATGGCCAGGTAACGGAGATGAGTCTTTGGGACAATCTCGTTTTTTAGCGCCTTTCTTTGATAGGGATGGAGATGGTATATATAATCCTGATAATGGCGATTATCCTTATTATGATTTCAATGGTGACCTTTGCCCTACTACTATACGTGATTCTCTTCCTGTGGGAGTTGCTTATACTCCTATTCCTACCTATGAGTCTACAAACTCAGATATATATCAAACAGGTGGTGTAATGAAAGCCTACAATGGACTTCTTGTAGACCAAGTTCTTAAAGGTGATGAGACTTTGTGGTGGATATTCAACGACAAAGGTAATGCTCATACAGAATCCAGTTCTCAGTATGCGATAGGTTTGGAAATTAGAGCGCAGGCGTTTGCTTTCACAATGAACAACGAAATCAATGATATGACTTTTTATTCTTATGAAATAGTCAATCGTTCCGCTTTCAAATTAAAAGATACTTACTTTTCACAATGGGTTGACCCAGATTTGGGATATGCTTTTGATGACTATGTGGGTTGTGATGTTGAAAGAGGTTTGGGATATTGTTATAATGGTGATGCTAATGATGGTCCTGGACAGGGTGCTTACTCTGGCAACCCTCCTGCTGTTGGTATAGACTTTTTCCAAGGCCCTTATATGGATGCCAAATATGGTAAGGATATTCCTAAGGTAGATACAGCTGCTTTGAAAAATATGGCAGGTGGTGAGGCTATTCTTGCGTCTTATCAAGCAATTATAGATGCAGAAATAGCAGCAGGAAACTTAAAGGCAGATATCAATATTCTTTTGACAGCAGATGCTGATAAATACAAAGAGGCGTGGTTCCCAGAGAACGGCAATGAGGATTTTGCTTGTGCTATCAATGGTGTAAACTTTGGTAACGGTATTGCTAATGATGAGCGTTTTGGTATGAGACGTTTCATTTACTACAACAACTCTTCTGCTGATAACGGTGAGCCTACAAAGGCACAACATTACTACAACTATTTGCGTGGTATTTGGAAAAACAATCAATACATGTACTATGGTGGTAATGGTTTTACTACTTATGATGGACACTCTTCAAACGAAGGAGTAAGAGCTGATTTTATGTTCCCTGGCGATAGTGATATTTGGGGTTGGGGCACTCCAGATGATAGAGCCTATGGTAAGAGCCATAGTTGGAGTGAATCAACTGCAGATAATGGAAGTCCTAACCCTCCGGGTGATAGACGTTTTATGCAATCCGCTGGACCTTTCACATTATCTCCTGGTGCTATCAATTATATAACAGTGGGTATTCCTTTTGCTCAGGCTGCTACTGGTGGTCCTCAGGCTTCAGTTGACCTTCTTAGAAAAATAGATGACAAATGTCAGGCTTTGTTTGATAATTGTTTCAACGTGTTGGAAGGACCGGATGCTCCGGATATTGTAGTACAAGAGTTGGATAGAGAGATTATACTTTATTTGACTAATGAGTCTGGTAACAACATCAATGAATCTTTTAGAGTTTTAGATGTTTCCATACCTAATGATTCTGTTGATGGACAATTGCCTAATAGGTACTATACTTTTGAAGGATATCAAATATTCCAATTGAAAGATGCCACTGTTTCAGTCTCCGATATATATGACAATAGCAAGGCTCAATTAGTAGCACAATGTGATATACAAAATGATATATCTACACTGGTAAATTATACTACAGATGAGGCTGGCAATTTAGAGTCTCAGGTTATGGTTACTGGTGCTAATCAAGGTATACAACACACATTTCGTGTTACTGAGGACTTGTTCTCTACTAGCACAGATAAACGTTTAGTGAACAATAAGAAATATTACTTTGTTGCAGTTGCATATGCACAAAATGTTTATAAACAATATTCTCCAACTGATGCAACAAAGATAGATGGTCAGAAAGAGCCTTACTTAGCCTCTCGCAAGAAAGGAGATGGTTCTTCTGTAGAATCTGTTGTTGCTATTCCTCATAAACTTTCTGGACAACAAAACGGTACTACAATAAGAACTACTTATGGAGTATCTCCAGAAATAACTCGTGTTGAAGGTTATGGAAATGGAGGTTTGGTTATTAATTTGCAAAAATCTTCTGTTGCAGAACTTATGGGAGCAACGGGTATTGAACCAACAACTGAGTCTGTTACTATAAGAGATCCTTATACAGGACAAAATATTACAGCAGAACAACCTATAAACATTTTGAAAGAACCAGAATATCAAACCAACGCAGGTCCTTTGAATGTTAAGGTTGTAGACCCATTGAATGTTAAGGCTGGTTCTTATTATTTGAGATTTGTTCCTGCTGAAACGACAGATACCACGGTTACTCCTCATGCAACAATAAAGGATACTAATTTATCTAATGCTAAGTGGATACTAACTACTACAGATGGTTCGCCATTGTATGATGATGTTTATCAAGTAGAGTCTGCTAGACCTTTAAGTGATGATAATGAGCAAATAATATTTGGTTTAGGTATATCAATATCATTGAGTAATACAGATAATATAGCAAGTGAAATTACACGTAGAGCTATTCAAAATTATGATAAAGAATTTTTGTCGGAGGTAAGAGCTAATGTCCTAATTTCTGGGTCATTATTGTCTTCAGGTATTGTTTATGCTGATGCAAATAAATCATGGCTTACTGGTTTTGCTGATGATGATGCTTCTGAGTCTACTAACTGGATACGTTCTGGTACTGTATATGATGAAAGAAATAATCCAGATGACCCTACATATGATTACTATTGTAAAGTACCTGATACAGTTAGAGGTGATGATGGTGTATCTATTATCAGTATTGGTACTAAGTATATCGCATTGGATCCACTTAATGAATATGAAAAGTGTGTAAATGGCACTTGGGCTCCTTATAGATTGACGTCTACATCTGCCCAACACCCTGCTTTTTGTAGATACTATTATGTTAATTCAAACAATTCTTTGGATGTTACTAATAGTGATAAAGCTAACACTGCTATATATTGTAATTCATTATTGTTTAATGATATGAACAATTTAGCCTCTGTTGATATAGTATTTACTTCTGACAAATCCAAGTGGACGAGATGTCCTGTTTTGGAGATGGGTACAGATACTACATTGACACAAGGTGGTGCTAAGAAATTCCAACTACGTAGGGAACGTTCTTGGGAAAAAGATGGTACATACAACCCTGCTGATTCTGGTATGAGTTGGTTCCCTGGTTATGCAATCAATTTGGAAACAGGAGAAAGATTAAATATGATGTTTGGTGAAAATTCCTCATTAGGACAACTTAATGGAAGGGATATGATGTGGAATCCTCCTGCAGCAGGTTCTTTTGGTGGTATGCACTTTGTTTATGTTATTGGAACCGGAAAACATTATTGTGTAAATTTGGCAAGTGCTTCATCGCCTACTCAGTTAGAAGTGTTCAGTTTCCCTGCATACGATGAGGGTGTAACTGCTAAAGGTTATTTGAAACATTTGAATGATTGCAATGATATTTCTTCTAATGAGAGTCTGTATCATCTTGTACAGGCAGAAAAGTTATTCTCTTCTGTTATGTGGGTCGGAACTCCTGTGGCAAGTGGAATATTTGCCTATGGTAATGCTAACCCTGATATAGTACCTTACTCTCAACGTTCTCCTGAATTGATACCTACAGATGCTACTGTTCAGATAAGAGTCAGAAAACCTTATTTTGCAAATTGGAGCCATTCAGGTATTAACAGTACTAATCCTATAAATGATAATTTCCCATTGTATAGATTTGGAATTGCTTCTGATATGATAGCTCAAACCAATGTTGGTTATTCAAATTCTTCAAGTGTTTTGGATGCTATTACAGTTGTTCCTAATCCTTACTATGCAAGTTCTTTGTATGAGGGAGACCAGGTAAATAATACGGTAAAGATTACCAATTTGCCACCAGAGTGTTATATTACTATATACTCTATAGATGGAACGGTTATTAGAAAACTAAGAGGACCTTCTAGGTCTATAACTCCGGGTAGCGGTTCTGCTCAAACTTATGTAGAGTGGGATTTGAAAAACGAAAGAGGTTTGCAAATATCTGGAGGTATATACTTGATACACGTAAAAGCGGACGGTATAGGAGAAACTCTTGTTAAATGGTTTGGAGCTTTGCGTCCTGTTGACCTAAACTCTTTCCAATAATCTTTTAATCAACAACAGTATTTTTTAAACTTATAAAATGAAAAGAAGTTATGAATAGAATACATAAAATAATCATTATGGTCGCCTTTACACTTGTATTAATGCCTCAAGTGGTGTTAGCGGGAAATGACGACAGAAGAGGAACTGCAGGTGCAGGAGAGTTGTTGATAAATCCTTGGGCTAGAAGTGCAGGTTGGGGAAGTGTTAATACTGCCAATGGTTCAGGTTTGGATGCTCTTTTTGCCAACGTTGCAGGTTTGGGACACACAACAGGAACGGAGGTTGCTTTTAACTACACTCATTGGTTGAACAATTCCGATATAGGTTTGGTTTCATTTGGTTTGGCTCAAAGTATGGGATCCTATGGAGTCTTGGGCTTAACTGTTAATTCTATGTCTTTTGGAACTATACAGAAAACAACTGTTGGCTCGCCAGATGTTGGCAACAATGGAACATACAAACCTACTTTGTTGAATTTGGGTGTTTCTTATGCAAAAGCCTTTTCAACCTCTATTTATGCAGGTGCAACTTTGAAGATAATAAATGAAGGAATAGACAATGTTGATGCTACTGGTATAGCAATAGACGCAGGTATTCAATATGTTACTGGTAGGGATTACGAAATTAAATTTGGTATCTCTTTGAAAAACTGGGGACCTTCAATGTCTTTCTCGGGTGATGGTCTTGTAATCAATGCTACATATGTAGATTCTGACCATCAACAGAGTTTGCAACAGCGTTCTCTTTCTTGGGATTTACCTTCAAGTTTGAATATAGGTGGTTCGTATGATTTCCTATTTTCAGAAAAAACCTATCGTTTTACAGTAGCTGCAAACTATGAGTCTATGGCTTTTACTGATGACCTTTACACTCTTGCTGGTGAGTTCTCTTACAACAATTTGTTTATGGTTAGAGGAGGTTATACTTACCAAAAGGGTAGAGGGGATGATATCTATTCTTCTGATGGAAATAGAAACAACTTTTCTTCTGGTTTTTCTTGTGGTGCATCCATCAATGCTCCATTGACTAAACCCAAAGGAGATAAAAAAGGTTCGTATGTTTCTATAGACTATGCTTATAGATTAACAGCAATCTTAGGAGGAATACATACAGTAGGTTTGAGTTTATCCTTATAGAGAATATAAAAAGTTAAAAAAATAAATTAAATTCTTTGTTAGAAGAATAGAAGGTTGATAATAAAGCCTTCTATTCTTTTATTTAAGTAAAAAATAAGAATATGGCTGATATAAAATATTATTCGGTTGAGGGATTGCAAAAATTAAAAGATGAGTTAAAGCATTTGATATCTGTTGAGCGACCTGCTGTGTCTAATGCAATAGCAGAGGCAAGAGATAAGGGAGATTTATCAGAAAATGCTGAATATGATGCAGCAAAAGAGGCTCAGAGTCATTTAGAGGCAAAAATTTTAAAATTACAGGAAACCATAGCAAACGCAAGACTTTTGGACGAGAGTAAAATAGACACTTCTAAGGTGCTTTTATTGTCCAAAGTAGAGTTTGAAAACCTTGCTTTAAAAAAGAAGATGACCTATGAGATAGTTCCAGAAAATGAGGCTAACTTAAAACAAGGTAAAATTTCCATAACCTCTCCTATAGCAAAAGGCTTGTTGGGAAAGAGTGTGGGAGATGTGGCAGAAATTTCTGTTCCTGCAGGTACAATGAAATTGAAAATAACTAAAATCTCAAGATAATGGCATCTATATTTACAAAAATAATAAATGGTGAAATTCCTTCTTATAAGGTTGCAGAAAATGATAAGTTTTACGCTTTTTTGGATATATCACCATTGCAAAAAGGTCATACTTTGGTTGTTCCTAAAAAAGAAGTAGATTATTTTTTTGATATAGAGGACAAAGATTTGCAAGAGTATATATGTTTTGCCAAGAAGGTTGCCGTAGCAATAAAACAGGCTTTTCCGTGCGAAAAAGTCGGTATGTCAGTTATAGGTTTGGAGGTAAGGCATGCTCACATACATTTAGTTCCAATGTATAAGGAGGGAGATTTAAATTTTGCTAATAACAAACTATCTCTTTCTGAAACTGAATTTAAATCTATAGCCACTTCCATAGCGGAGAAATATAATTTAGGTGCATAATTTTTTTTTGATAGTTATAATTTGCATAGATTAGAAAAAAGTTGTTACTTTGCACTTTATAAACTTAAAAAACATAAAATAAGATGAAAAAATATACATTATTCTTATTATTAGCAGGGCTTGTTATGTTTGGTTGTTCTGGTTTAAAGAAAACCGCTTATAAGTCTGTAGACGAAAGAGATGTACCTGAGAGATACGTTAAAGACTTTCATCAACGTCATAAAGATATTAAAGAAGTAAAATGGCAAATGGTGGATTCTACCGTTTATTATGCTAATTTTACAACAGAGGACAACGATTGTATAATGAAATTTACTCTCACCTCTACAGAAATGAGATATATAATTCCTAAAGAGTATTTGCCTTCAACGATAACCGATTTTGTAAAAACAGAATATTCAGAATACAAAATACAAGAATCTTACATAACAGATGTAAGAAACAACAAATCATACCTTATTGTTGTAGCAAAAAAAGGAGAATCTCTTAATTTGCAATTTGATTTAAAGGGTAATTTTAAGAAAGTGATTGAATAACTCTGTATATGAGTTGATTCTAAAAAATGGGTCTTGTAGTTTTTTGCTATGGTACCCATTTTTTGTTTTTTTTTCTAAGTATATTATGGAGTTCTACTGCAAACAATTTTCCCTCAATCATTCCCAATCTACAATGAAAGTAGGTACTGATAGTATTTTGCTATCCTCTATTATTGCCGACTATTACAAGACAAAAAATAAAGAGGTAGTGCGAAATGTTATGGATATTGGCACAGGTTGTGGAATAATAGCCTTGTGTATGGCTCAAATATTTGATAGCGCTCAAGTATTAGCAATAGATATAGATAGCAATTCGATTGTTCAAGCAAGGGAGAATTTTCAAAGCAATAGGTGGAAAGAAAGAATGTTTGTGGAACGTGTGGACTTGAAAGATTTTGCTTTGCATAGCGAAAAGAAATTTGATTTATTGGTTTCCAATCCACCTTATTTTACAAATTCTCTATTATCTCCTACTAAGCAAAGAAATTTAGCAAGGCATAATTCTGTATTGTCACTTGAGAATTTTGTTGCTTCAACAATCAAAATAGCCTCTTTAGAGACAAAAATTGCTGTTATTCTTCCTCAAAAAGAAATGTTTATTATGGAGGAATTATTTGCTAAAAAAGAATTTTTTACCTCCCATCGTTATGATATATATACCCGAAAAGACAAAACCACAATACCAAAGAGAGTGGTTGCTATATTTGAAAGAAAAAGACAGCACATAAAAGTAAGCAATATATTTATACGCGACTCTTTTAATGAATATACATTGGAATTTCAAAATTTGTGTAGCACTTTTCTCTTGTAAAACCTGTTGCAATAATTCAAAACATTGTAGCGTTATGTATTACATAGTTATAAACAAATAAAAATTTATGGAAAGAAAAAAAATAGTGGTTGTTGCTCCAACTTTTCCTCTTAGGGGTGGTTTGTCTGTTGGTGAGGCTTATCTATACAAAGTTATAACCTCTATGGGAATAGATTACAAAGCAATATCTTACACTTTATTATACCCAAAAATATTTTTTCCCGGCAAAACTCAATATGATTTTTCTGGTTTTATACCATTTGAACATAATGATAAGATAGAAAGAGTAATATCTTCCATTAACCCTTTTACATGGTGGAAAGCCTATAAGAAAATAAAGCAAGAAAAACCCGATATGGTTATTTTTCGTTGGTGGATGTTCTTTTTTGCACCTTGTATTATAACTATTGCTTCTTTGATACGTTTAAAAATGAAGCATACTCAAATAACTATTTTTGCAGATAATTATATTTCACACGAAAATCATTGGTGGGAAAAATATCTTGTGAAACTGACATTTAAGAAAGCGAATAGTTTTATAGCGGCTTCCGATTTTACGGCAAGCCAAATACGAAATGATTTTCCCAATAAAACCATATGTACAACAACGCTTTCTGTCTATGATTGTTATAATCTTCATAGATACGACAAACTCTCTGCCAAACAAATGTTTGATATATCAACAAAGGAGATTATTATATTTTTTGGCTTAATACGTCCTTATAAGGGATTAATGAAGCTATTGGAGGCTTTTCCTCTGATAAAACAACATAGAAAGGATATAACTTTGCTTATTGTTGGTGAGTGTTATGGAGATGCTAAAGTGTATCAAAACAAAATAAAGGAATTAGGAATAGAGAAGGATGTTGTTTTTGTCAATAAGTTTATAGCCAATGAAGATATTGAGCCTTATTTTGTAGCAAGCGATGTTGTTGTATTGCCATACGAGTCGGCTTCACAAAGCGGTATAATAATGACAGCATATGCTTTTAGAAAACCTGTGGTGGTAACCTCTGTGGGTGGAATAAAAGAACAAGTTATACAAAACAAAACAGGTATAGTTATAGAAGATAACAGCAAAGAAAATATTTTGCAAGGCGTAAATACTATCTTGGACAACAAAGATAATATAGATTATGCTCAAAATATAGAAACCTTTGTAGATTCCTTTGGCAAGCAAAAGCTAAAACAATTCTTATCAGAAACGCTTTAACCTATATTATAGTTAAAAGATATTCTTGTAAGTAAGGTGTATAACGTTTGATAGTATTTTTTGTAGAAAACTTAGTTATTATAGAATTACAAAAAAGTAAATTAAGGTGAAGAAAAGGAAAACACTACATATGGTAACGCTTGGAGAATTAGACAAGGCAGATAGAAGAATAGAAGACTGGTGGACTACGTTTGATGTATTTGGAATAGCCTTAATAACAATTCTTATTGCAATACCAATAGGTATATATTGTGATGAATTTGCTTATGTTGGGTTGGTTATTGTCATAGGTTTTATATGTATGGTGATTGCATGCACTACTTTAGATGGAAGTAAAAAAAGAAGAAAAATAGCCCATATAAAAAGTAGATTATTAGAGCGTGAAAGGCGTAAACAGGCTATGATGGAAAAAAATAAAAAGAAGAAAAAGACTAAGCAAAAAGATTCATGGACCGATGAATGGGCTAAATTCTTAAAGTTGGACAAGAAGGAAATAGCTAAATGGAAAAAAACTGTGAAAAAAGAAGAACCACCAGCATACTTGGAACAACGATACCCACCAAATAGTATTACTGATCCAGATGCGTTTCGTGATTACTATCGTAATTTGGATGATGATTACTATGATGATGAGTTTGATGATATAGACTGGGACGATTATTATGATTATCTTGACAAACGAGATAGAGAAGAGTATGAATCAAAGACTCAGTACAAACCTTCTTCTATAAGAGAATGGCTTGGTGGCTACCTTCTTGCCTCTAAAGCGTTTGACCACTTGTTTGGCGTTAACAAAAAAGATAAAAAAGATTAACACTAACCTGCTGAGAAAAAGTGTAGGCAGGAAACTTTGGCAGATTATTTTAAGGTTATACTTTGCGACTTTTCTTTTCTAAGGGTGCAGGTACACCTATGGAGTGCAGGCACAGTCTGTTTTACACCCATAAGGTGTAGCCACAGGGTGCTTTTATAGGGCACAGGCTCAGCCTTTTTTATAAAGATGCAGTCGTTATTTTCAGGGTACTTTATAATACGCTTATGCGAAGTCTTAGGCTTTTTTATAGACGCAAAGCGAAGCCTCAGGCTTATTTTAAAGGCTGTGCCCTTATAAAACAGGCTGAGCCTGCATGCTGTGCCTGTAAAAAAAGTTGGCGGGCTTTTGGGAAGCCTGTCAACTTGGTTAAAAGTGCGTTTTTAGAGAAATTATTAAACGCTATTTTATTCTTGTGAGGTTTTGGTGTTGCGTTTTAGTTGGTAGGCAACACAACCTCCTGCTAAACATAACAATAAACCTGTCGCTGTACCTATTGGACCGTCCTCACGGTTTATTGAATATTGGTTTCTATTATCACTGCTCGGCGTTACGCCCGGTGTTGGTGGTTGTGCGTTGCTAACAGTTGCAACAAATACCAAACACATTACTATTATTATTCTCTTTATATTTT
Organism: uncultured Bacteroidaceae bacterium; assembly: GCA_964626385.1. Lineage (GTDB taxonomy): Bacteria > Bacteroidota > Bacteroidia > Bacteroidales > P3 > Scybalousia_A. The sequence goes on along the minus strand of CAZVEO010000040.1, from coordinate 233 downwards.
TCATTTCTCTTAATCTTTTTCTAATTTTTTTTAAATCTAAATCTCAATTAAAGGCTTTGCCCTTACAAAACAGGCAATGCCTGCACCCACAGGGTGTTCTATAAGGGCGTAGCCTTTACAAAAACACATACGCTTAGCGTCTTTAGAACAGGCTGTGCCTGTGCCCTTATAAGACACCCTATGGGTGTTATTTTATTACTATTTTCTTCGTTTTTGTGCCGTTTTTGGAAAGG
>CAZVEO010000039.1:0-21338 GCA_964626385.1 uncultured Bacteroidaceae bacterium | reverse complement strand
CCCACCAAAAAACCTTCAAAATAATAGTATTATAAAAAAATCCATAACAATATAAAATAAAAAAGAAATTGAATAAAAACATAAAATTATGACAAAGGTTGCATTGATTACAGGAATTACAGGACAAGATGGCTCTTTTCTTGCCGAATTATTACTTGAAAAGGGTTATCAAGTACATGGTACTTTGAGACGAGCCTCTTCCTTTAATACACAACGAATAGAACATCTTTATTTGGAAGAATGGGTAAGGGATATGAAACAAAAAAGGCTTATAGACCTGCATTATGCTGATATGACAGATTCTTCTTCTTTGATACGCATAATCAACACCATAAAACCTTGCGAGATATATAACCTTGCAGCACAAAGCCATGTTAAAGTATCTTTTGAAGTACCTGAGTATACGGCAGAAACAGATGCAACAGGAGTACTTAGACTTTTGGAGGCAGTAAGAATTTGCGGATTGGAAAAAACTTGTCGTATCTATCAAGCCTCTACTTCAGAGCTTTATGGTAAAGTAATGGAAGTACCTCAAAGTGAAAAAACACCTTTTTATCCTCGTTCCCCTTATGCTGTTGCCAAATTATATGGTTATTGGATAACTCAAAATTATAGAGAAAGTTATGGTATGTATGCTGTAAATGGCATTCTTTTCAACCATGAAAGTGAAAGAAGAGGAGAAAACTTTGTTACTCGAAAAATAACCTTAGCAGCCTCTCGTATAGCCAAAGGGAAGCAAGATAAACTATATCTTGGTAATTTGAATGCGTTAAGAGATTGGGGTTATGCAAAAGATTATGTGGAATGTATGTGGCTTATGCTTCAACAAGACAAGCCTGAGGATTTTGTCATAGCCACGGGGGAGCAACACAGTGTTAGAGAGTTCTGCACTTTGGCCTTTGAGGAAGTAGGCATAGAACTACTTTGGCAAGGAGAAGGTATTGAAGAAAAGGGTATAAACAAAGCCGATGGTAAAGTTTTGGTAGAAGTAGACAAAAACTTTTTCCGTCCAAGTGAGGTGGAGACTCTTTTGGGTGACCCTACAAAGGCAAAAACTCTTTTGGGCTGGAATCCAAGAAAAACGTCTTTTAAAGAACTTGTGCATATAATGATACAACATGATATGCAATTGCTTTGATGTTTAAGATTGGTATAAGTTGCAATCAATAGAAGCCTTGCTTTTATAAAATAGGCTGTGCCTGTGCAATAAAACAAAAATCAAATTTGTTTATTTGCAAAATCAAAAAAATAATTATCTTTGCAACATAGTTATAAATTTTAAAGAAAAGTATTATGAAAAGTTTGATTAAAAAAGTTGTTTGGTTGTTTTTAGCAGGAGTATTCTCCATAAATGTTTATGCACAAAAAGCAGAAGATATTCTTGCATTACCAACTCAAAAGGTAAGCATTGAGGAGTATGCAAATACTTATACCTCTATTATCAACAGTGGTAAAATGGTTTTAACCTGTTATATAAACGAATATGAAAATTTTAACAATTATTTTTATGCAAGTATTGATTTGAAAGAAGATTTAGCACAAAAAGTTTTGGCAGATATTCATTCTTATAAAGCAGATAGTGAGCAAATTAGAACATATTTTATAGATTCTAACGAAGAGGAAAAAGCAACTCAGATACAGAGGCATCAGTTGAAAAGAGAAAGGGTTTTGATAGTTGTAAAAGATAAAGGAAATATTGTTGTGGTTTCATATTCTCTAAAATTTTACAAACAGCACTTGTTAAACAAATAACCAATAAAAACAAAAATAAGACCATAAAACAAGCCATCAAAGAAAGATGGTTTTGTTTTTTTAAATCATAGAAAAGATGATAAAAAGCAGACACATAAAACAAAATTTTAACAATATTAACAAAAATATAACTCAGAGCGTAAAATCAAATACTCCTCTACAAATAAGATATGTTTTGGGGGTGTACTTTCTTTGTGTATTTTTTATGATGATATTTAGAGTGTTGATATTTTTTGTTCATTGTGCTACTACCTTATCGGATTTGGATTTTGTTATGTTGTTTCGTGCTTTATTGCAAGGTGTTCGCTTTGATTCTACTATGATTTGCGGAGTGTTGTCTCCTTTTTTGCTGTTGATGATAATTTTTTCATTGACAAATTTTAATAGGAGATGGATACACAGACCTTTACACTTACTTTTGACTTTGATTTGCTTTTTTTTATTCTTGGTTAGTTTTTTGGATGCAGCCTATTTTACTTATTTCAATAGTCATATAAATGTAATGGTTTTATCATGGATGCGCACACCAAAATATCTTTTTGAAGTTATTTTACATTCTCCTGCCTATTTGGTTTATATTGTGGCTTTCTTGGGAATATTGGCTTGGTTTTCTTGGCTTATGTTTTGGTTGTATAATGCCACCTTATTTAAGACCATTCCTCCTTACAACACAAAAACACCTGTGCTCAAAACAATACTTATAAGTTGTGTTGTTTGTTGTCTATGCTTTATAGGTATGAGAGGAAGGATAACCGATAACAAACTTTTAACTATATCGGCGGCGTATTTTTCGGACAATGATTTTTTTAATCAATTGGGTGTAAGTTCAATGTTTTCCATATACAAAAGTTATCAAGAAGAAAGAGATTCTGACAAAAACAATATTTCATACATAGACCCCGTAAAGGGAAGAGAAATAGTCGGACAAGAATTTGCCAACAGCGATGATATTGCTGTTGCCATGCCTACAATAAAAGAAGGTACAAATATAATAATGGTTATTATGGAAGACGTTACGCAAGAAAAGGTAAATAACAAAGAAATGCCTACTTTATATAATATTTCCAAACAATCATTAAGTTTTACTAATGTTTATGCAGATGGAGAACATATATATAACGGTTTGTACTCCACCCTTTTTGCTTATCCAAATATTTTTTCCGATAATTCTATGACTTCTACCATTGTACCAAAAATGCAGGGGCTTCCTACTTTGCTTAAACAACACGGATACAAGACTTATTTTTTCACATCCAAAGAACAAAGCACAGATAATACTACACGCTTTTTGCTTGCCAATGATATGGACTCTATTTACTCCGGTAAAGCCAATGATTTGAAACGTGATGGCAAAGTGCTTAATAAAGCCTATCTTCCTTTTTTTGCTTGTATACTTGTTAGCAATGAAGAAAAGGGAGTCAGTGTTGTTGATAAAAAAGTTGAACAAATATTATCAGAAGCAAAAAAATATTCTTGGCATAAAAATACTTTGTTAATCTTTGTTGGGGCAAATGGATACGCAAAAAAAATTCCTGTTTATTTCTATGCAAACCAAATCTTTAAGCCTCAAATAAATAATACTCTTGCTTGTCAAATGGATATAGTGCCAACCATTATGAGTATGATGGATGAAAGTTATAGAAACGAAACGTTGGGCTTAAATATATATTCTCAAAGAAGAACTTTTGCTTACTGCTCAAAAAAAGATGAAATAACAGCCATATCCAATAATGCTATATACACATGGAATAAAAACAAATTGGAGCATATCAATATAATAAAACAAGATAGCGTTGCAAAAGTAGAAGGTAATGATACAGTTTTTGTGCCTATTTTGACAGAAAAAGATTTATCTATTAAAATGAAAGAATATGTTTTTGCTATGTATCAAATGGCAAGAAACAATATTTCTCAAATGAAAATGAAACGTGAATAAACATAATGAAAAGGATTTTTTTAGTTTTTTTTATAGTTGTTTGTTTTTTCTTTGTGTCTTGTGAGCAGAAGGAAAAGAAATATGTTTTTGATGGTTTGGTACAAGGTACTTACTACCATATAATAATATATAGCAAAGACACAACACAAATACAACAAGGTTTTGATAGTATATTTACCCTTGTGGATAATACTTTTTCTCTTTGGAACAAAAACTCTTTGCTTACCAAATTAAATAATAATGAACAAGTTAAATTGAACTCTCTTTTTATAGATAATTTTAACAGAGCCAAACAAATAAACATTTTAACTAATGGTGCTTTAGACATAACCATAGGAGCAATAGTGCAAGCCTATGGTTTTGCAAACAAAGACAAGCAAAAAATAGATAAAAGGGTTATAGATTCTTTAAAGACTTTTATAGGCATGGACAACATAACCATAAAGGACAACACATTGATAAAAACTTACAAAGAAACACAACTTGACTTCAATGCCATAGCACAGGGTTATACAACAGATATGATATCTGATTTTTTAACAAAGAGAGGGGTAGAAAATTTTTTGGTTGATGTAGGAGGAGAGGTCTATTGCAAAGGAGAAAAACCTAATGGTAAAAGTTGGAGCGTAGCCATAGAAACACCCACAGATGAGGCCAAAAACGAAAGAAGTTATCAAACTCTTGTAAAACTAAAAAACAAAAGTATAGTAACCTCGGGCAATTATAGAAAATTTTACATAGAAAACGGGATAAAATACTCTCACACCATAGACCCCAAAACAGCGCAATCGGTTAAACACAATTTGTTGAGTGCTTCTGCTATTGCAGACGATGCTACTTTAGCTGATGGCTTAGCAACAGCTTTTATGGTAATGGGCTTAGAAAAAAGCAAAGAGTTTCTTAGCAAACACGAAGAGTTTGCCGGTTATCTTATTTACTCCAACGAAAAGGGAGAAATGCAGGTATGGCAGAGCGACAATTTTGCCACCTACCTTAACAACAAACAATGACAAATAGATTTGAAAACATATTTTTGAAAAATCTTGGTTTTTCTCCTACTGATGACCAACGTCAATTATTGGCTTTGTTGGAGGAATTTTTGTTTTTTGAAAATAATAAAGTTTTCATACTTAAAGGTTATGCCGGTACGGGTAAAACCACAATGATGTCTGCTTTGATAAAAACCTTACCCTCCTTCCATCTTTACTCTGTTTTGCTTGCTCCAACAGGGAGGGCAGCTAAAGTGCTTGCAAAATATTCTCAAAAACAAGCCTATACCATACACAAACGCATATATTTTTCTCATCACGATGAAAATTCTTTTAGTTTCAAGTTAAAAAACAATCGTTCTAAAAACACAATTTTTATTGTGGACGAGTCCTCTATGATAGGCACTAATAACGCCTCTTTTCAACACAACCTCTTGGATGATTTGATGGAATATATTTTTGCTGAGGAGTCTTGTAAGGTTATTTTTATAGGAGATACTGCACAATTGCCACCCGTGGGTCAGAGTCTTTCTTTTGCTTTGGACGAAGATTATATTTCTAATAGATTTGGTTTGCCTTGCAAAAGTTTTTTGCTTTCTCAAGTTGTTCGTCAAGCCTTAGAGTCGGGTATTTTAAAGAACGCTTCGAATCTTAGATTTAGAATTTCCAAAGAAAATTATTCCTTACCGATTTTCAAACTACTTAATTTGCAAGATGTAAAAAGTATAAATTCCACTGATTTTGAGGAATATTTGAGACAAGCTTACAAACAAGAAGGAACTCAAGAGGTATTGGTCATTGCCAAAAGCAATTATCAAGCAAATAAACTCAACAACCTTATTCGTTATCAGATTTTGGAAAGAGAGAATACCTTAGAGGCAGCAGATAGATTAATGGTTGTGAAAAACAATTATTTTTGGGTAGATGAAACAACGGATATGGGATTTATAGCCAATGGTGATATTTTTAGAATAAATAGAGTTTTGTCTACGGAGGAAAAATTTGGTTTTCAATTTGCGAATGTTTCTGTGTGTTTTGATGACTATGAAAATGCTACGGAGATAGATGTGAAAATTTTACTCAACACCTTATCAATAGAGAAGGCCTCTTTGAGCAGGGAGGAGGAAAAAAAACTTTATGACAATATTTTTGAACACTACTATAAGGAAGTAAAGAACAAGCAACAAGCCAAAAAGAACACTTTTAATGACCCGTATTTTAATGCTTTGCAAGTAAAATTCGCTACCTGTCTCACTTGCCACAAATCACAGGGCGGAGGTTGGAATATTGTTTTTGTTTTCCAAAGTTACCTAACACAAGAGCAACTTGATAGAGAATATTTTCGTTGGTTATATACCGCTATAACAAGGGCAAAAAAACAATTGTATTTAGTAAATTTTTCTGAAGAATTTTTCAAAAATGAATAATATAATTATACATAAAGAGGAAGAACAATTCTTTCAACAAATAGGTATCAACTCACCGCAAATATTAAATAGGGCAGGGCTTCCTTCTTCTTTTTTTTCTTTTCGCAAAAGAATGTCACACAAAGGAGATTTTGGGCATTGTCTTTTGATTGCCGGTTCATACGGAAAGGCTGGAGCCTGTGTGTTGTCTTCTCTTGGTGCTTTGAGGTCTGGCTGTGGAGTGATTATCTCTCATATTCCTCAAAAACTATATGATATTTTGCAAATTTCTGTACCCGAAGCCATGCTCTCCATAGATAAAGATATAGAATACTTTTCCTCTATGCCTGAGGTAGAGAAATATTCTGCAATAGCAATTGGTCCCGGCTTGGATACAAAAGCCCAAAGCAAGCAAGCATTAATTTCTTTTTTACAAAAAAGGTCTAAGGATGAGTATTTGCAAAAACTACCTATAGTTTTGGATGCCGATGCTCTAAACATAGTTGCACAAGAAAAAAGTAAAAATCAATTATTAAACAATAACATAATACTCACTCCACACCCAAAGGAATTTGAACGTTTGTTTGGTAAAATGCAAATAGAAGAAAGCATTGACTTTATATCAAAATATAGTAAAGAACACAATATTACCATAGTACTCAAAGGAGGAATAACAACTATAGCAAACTCAAAAGGCGAGTTGTTTTTCAATATTTTGGGCAATCCCGGTATGGCAACAGCGGGAAGTGGTGATGTGTTGACAGGAATAATTTTGGGAATACTTTCTCAAGGTTATACTTGTGAGGAAAGTGCTTGTTTGGGTGTTTATATTCATGCAAAAGCAGGCGATGTGGCAAAAACATATTTGGGTGAAAAAAGTTTGATGGCAAGAGATATTATAAAATTTTTGCCTCAAGCAATTAACAATTCAGATTAAAAAAAATGAAATCTATAAATACACAAAAAGAAGAAGTAATACTTGGCATTGACCCTGGAACCAATGTAATGGGTTATGCTTTTGTAAAGAAAGTTGGAAAAAAAATAGAAGTTTTGGATATGGACGTTCTCAAACTTGGCAATAAAGAGGATATGTCCACAAGAATGAAAATTATTTTTGATTTTATTATAAACAAGATAGATAGATATTTACCTGATATGCTAGCATTGGAAGCTCCTTTTTACTACAAAAACGTACAAAGTATGCTCAAACTTGGCAGGGTGCAAGGAATATGTATAGCAGCTGGTTTGTCAAGAGACATACCTTTTATGGAGTTTCCTCCAAAGAGAGTTAAACAATCCATAACCGGCAATGGCAACGCTTCTAAAGAACAGGTTATGAAAATGTTGCAAATGATGAAACTCATAGACGAAACGCCTAAATACTTAGATGCTTCGGATGCTTTAGCTGTTGCTGTGTGTTATTGTACTCAAAGCGAATTGTTAGACACCGGTGTCAATGCAAAACTCACAAAACCAAAAACCAAGACACTTTCTTGGGCTGCTTTTGTCAATGAACACCAAAACAGAATAATAAAATAACCCTAAATCCTTATTGCTATTAACAGAGTTCTGCAAAATCTCTTTTATTAAAAAATACGTGGAAATATCTCCTAAAGAGTATTTAGAAAAATTGTTACCTGCTTTAAGCAAAAGGCAAGATATAATGAGGGTAACAAAAGTAGACTCTGAAATAGCAAGATTTCTTTCAAATCATTCCAATGATTTGAAAATAGAGAAAGAGAACGATAATTCTCAGAGTGAAAATATCTTAGGAAATATAAGCCCTTGTACCAAATGGCATAAAACAAATTAAAAAACCGTATTAAATATTTTTTTTCATTATGGCATTTATTTATTGTTATAACTGCGGAAAGAAAGTTACAGCCGGAGTTCCTGATTGTCCTCATTGTAATACGCTCTTGCAAACGGAAAACAAACAGCCTCAAACTCCTCAACAACCTTATGATCCTGCAAATACTATGTAGCAACAAGTTTATGTTACCAACAATGGTTCCAATGCCTGTGGCATTGTTGGTTTTGTATTTGCTATACTTGGATTATTTTTGGGATGGATACCTTATGTTGGATGGATTATTTGGTTCTTAGGTATGCTATTTAGTTTTATTGGTTTATTTAAAAAATCAAAAGGATTGGCTATAGCAGGTTTTATTATTTCAATTATAAATATTTTTATTTTTTTTGTTTATTGTTGGTTCTATTGTAGCTTTTATCGGAGGTCATATTTAAAACCATATACATAAAAATTTTTATAATTGTCGTTTTTTAACACAAAAACTAATGGATAGGACAACAAAAAAATATACAGTTTGGATAGTAATCTTATTGTTTCTTTTTGTTGCAGTAATATTTTGGTGTATATGAAACATGGTGGCAAATAACAACCCTTCAGTTTCTAATAATCAGCTAACTACAACAAGTAAAAATATTTATAGCTCAAATATAAATTCTGTTAGATTAGCAACTTTGCATGATAGACCTCTTTTACTTTAGAGTATGGTAACTTTTATTAAATACATTCTAATAGATTACAATGAGTTAACATAGGTTATAGTCTTAGATTGTAATCTTATACCGAGCTAGCGTTAAAATAATACTTACAATGGAAATCCCTTTAGTAATTGATATTACTAAAGGGATAAATTAAAAAATATAAATAGCAATAAAATACTATTTCATAACAAGGGAAACTTTGTCGTCCTTAAAGAAAACATAGTATGAATAAGAATACATCCACCGCACTTCTTTGTCAGAATCTACTACTATACGCGGTTTGCCTATGGCAAGCCTAACTTCGTTTTCATTCATTCCTTTAACGACATTTTCATTTGCAATCTCTTTCCAATGAGTTATAGGTTTTGAAAAATTGTTGTCTACAAAAGCAAACAATTTGTTTAAAAAACTTGACTCACTTTTTACAAAGTCCTCAATAATTTCTTTGTGTTTAGATTTAGTATCTGGTTTTAAAGAATTTAAAGAAATATTTTTTTCATTAATCCTTGTTCAAACCAAATATCATCCAAATAGAAAATGAGTTTGCCCTCTAAAATTTTTAAAGAAACATTAATATGATAAATATTGGTTATAGTTGAGGATTCTAAAGAGGAAATAATAGTATTGAATTTCAAACTTTTATTCTGAATACTCATTTCTTTTATTTCATCTTTGTCGACAGAATATATATTATCCAAAACCCATAGATAAGTATTTGTAAATATGCTTTCATCGTCCATAACATTAAATGAAATAAACCCTGTAACTACCGCATTATCTCCTTCATAAGCAAGAGGGTAATAAGAATTTTGACCCCATAATTGTGGTAAAAATATTGCAAAATAAAGACTTAAATATACAACTAAACGCTTATTCATTTCTTTACAATTTAAAGCCTACTGAAAATATTAAATTGTTTGTATACATTAATAGCCGTATATAGATTCATCAAATGCAATAGAGTTGCCATCACATATGTTAATAAATCCTCTTTGCCAGCCAAGTTCTACATTAACGCTATGAAACCAAATTCCAATACCGAGCATTATTCCCAAATCTCCTCTCATTTTTATACTTTGAATACTATAATCAGATTCGTCTTTAATATCCAAACTTTCCAAATAGTCAAAACCAACGTATGCTCCAATATGACCATCTATGACTATATCTTTTGTAATGCTATAATCAATGCCTATATTAATGGGATTTACTTGTAAATTGGAACGTTTATAATGACCTCCATCATCAACATCATTACTGATAGCCTTATATCCAAAACCTCTTGTTCCAAGTGCAAAATCCATTCCCCACGCTTTTTTGTCCTAAGGTTGAATTCTATAATCCAAAACCGCCGGCAAGGATATAAAAAAATATTATAACAACGTTTTTTTTGATAAAAAAGAGGTCGAAAATAAATTTTCGGGAAATTTAATTGATACCCATTTAAAAGCAAAAAATAAGGGTGCTACTACTGATTATCAACTACTTAACCTTTTTCGAAGGGTCAAAATTGGGCATTTTTCTTGAAAATCAGCGTTTTCGAAGGGTTTTTTGAAGAAAAATTTTTTCAAATCGGGATTTTACAAAAATGAATCTTCGTTTTATTTCGACGAATCTTCGTTTCGAGAAATCGAAACGAAGATTCGTTATCATTGATTATCAGGTAGTTATAGGGGTAAAAATGGTGATTTTTGTGGTAGGGTTATTTTTCTCTTACAAAGTTACGAAGAATTTTTGACCTGACCAAACGCGTGCACACTTTTTATTTGTAACTTACTGATAATCAGTAAACCGATTTCCCGATTTTCTTTGTTTGTTTTGTTAGTTTTCACACCTATAGCCTGAGGCTGACCTATAAAACGCTAAAGTCATACTCACAGGGTGTTTTTTATAGAGTGGAATCATTTTTTTTGGCTTATTTTTTGTATGGTATTTGTGCAGTATTTCTTTTATGAAAAGAAATAAAAAAGTACTAACTTTGCACTCTATTTTTTATAAGAGTTGCGTATTAAGAATAAGATTTGGGGAGGAGTATGAGTAATCAAATTTATAATATGGGGTTAGATGTTGGCTCCACAACGGCAAAGGTTGTATTAACAGACGAAAGGGACAATATTCTTTATTCTTCGTATCAGAGACATAATGCTGATATCAAAGGTTCTATAAAAAATATCCTTCACTCCATAAAACAAAAGTTTGGTAATATACAGACGAGAGTTACGCTTTCTGGCTCAGCAGCTATGGGAGTGGCGGAGCGTTGTCATTTTGCTTTTATGCAAGAAGTAATTGCTCTCAACAATTATGCAAAAACCATAAAAAATGCTCTTCATACTATCATAGATATAGGAGGAGAAGATGCTAAAATAATTTTTTTAGAGAAGGACGCTTTGCCCGATATGCGTATGAATGGCAATTGTGCCGGAGGAACGGGTGCGTTTATTGACCAAATGAGCAATATTCTCAATCTTTCTATAGCAGAGATGGATGTTATGGCTCAAAAGAGTCAAAGACTTTACCCCATAGCCTCTCGTTGTGGTGTGTTTAGCAAAACAGATGTGCAAACCCTTGTGGCAAGAAATATTCCTGTGGAGGATATTTGCGCAAGTATTTTCCATGCCATAGCAGTCCAAGTAGTCAGTGCTTTGTCTCGCGGTAAGGAAATAAAGGAAAAAATACTTTTTGCCGGAGGTCCTTTGACTTTTATAAAAAGCCTTAGAAAATCTTTTCTTGAATATCTTAATATAACCGAAGATGCTCTTATAAGTGTAGCAAATAACAATCTGCTTGTCGCTTTGGGGTGTACCTTCAACAAAAAAGAAAAACCTTTTTCGTTGGAAGAAATAGAAAACAAACTCAATCAAGATAAAACTATTGTAATAAATACTGACAAAGGATTACCTTCAATTTTTGACTCAAAGAAAGAATATGATTTGTGGCTTGAGGATAAAAAGAAATTTGGAGATAATTCTGTTTCAATAGTTGGTTACAAAGGCAAAGCCTTTCTTGGAATAGACTCGGGCAGTACGACTACAAAAATAGTTCTTTGCGATGAGAATGAAAACATACTTTTCAAATATTACAACAAGAACGAAGGCAATCCTATAAATGCTGTAATCAAAGGTTTACAACAATTAAAAGACATAATAATAAAAGAAAATGCAAGCCCTGTTATTTGTGCTGGATGTTCTACAGGGTATGGTGAGGATTTGATAAAAACTGCCTTTTCGCTTAATTGTTCTATAGTTGAGACCATTGCACACTACAAAGCAGCCAAACATATCCTGCCCAATGTGGATTTTATTCTTGATATAGGCGGGCAAGATATGAAAGCCATGTACATAGAGGACGGAGTGCTTAATCGTATAGAACTCAATGAGGCTTGCTCCTCAGGATGTGGTACCTTTATAGAAACTTTTGCCAATGGTTTGGGCTATCCTGTAAAGGATTTTGCTCAAAAGGCGTTGTTTTCTCAGTCGCCTTGTGATTTGGGTACTCGTTGTACTGTGTTTATGAATTCCAAAGTAAAACAATTTCTTAGAGAGGGCAGACAAATAGAAGATATTTCTTCGGGCTTGTCTTATAGTGTGGTAAGAAATTGTTTGTATAAAGTACTTAAACTTGAAGGCAAGTCCTTAGGAGAAAATGTTGTAGTACAGGGTGGAACAATGAAAAATGATAGTGTTGTCAAAGCATTAGAAAATCTTTTGCAAAGAAAGGTTTATCGCTCCACTTCGCCCGAATTGATGGGAGCATATGGTTGTGCTTTAACTGCCAAGCAAGAGTATGAGGACAAATTGCCAATTTTGGATATTGATACTTTAATAAACTCCAACGAATACACAATAAAACAACTTACTTGCAAGGGTTGTGAAAACTCCTGTTTGGTTTCGGCTTACAAATTTCCAAATGGTAAAACTTTTTATTCTGGTAATAGGTGTGAGAAGATATTTTCCTCTTTGGGAAAACAGACAAAAAAGGGTAACAACATATATAAATACAAATACGAGCGAACATTCCAACCATATAAAAATACCTCGCAACCTCAAAAGACGACTCTTAAATTGGGTATTCCGAGGGCTTTGAATATGTTTGAGGACTTTCCTTTTTGGAATGCTTTGTTTTCCGAATGTGGAGTGGAGGTAGTTTTAAGTGATATTTCCTCCTATACTACTTACGAAAAGAGTCTTAATCAAGTAATGAGCGAAAATATTTGTTTTCCTGCTAAACTAACTCACTCCCACATTGATAACCTTATCAATAAAGGAATAAAACATATATTTTTTCCTTACGTTGTTTATGAAAAGTCCTCTTTGCAAAAAGAAAACAATACTTATAATTGTCCCATAGTTTCCTCATACAATGTGGTTATCAAACACCTGAAAGAAAAACACGAAGACATACAAATAGACAACCCTGTTTTTTCTTTCAAAGATGAGGACTTGTTGAAAAAGAATTGTAAGACCTATTTGACTTCTTTGGGTATATCTGCCAAAGTTTTTGAACGTGCTTTTGATTTGGCTTTAAAAGAGAGAGAAAATTTTGAACAAGACCTTTACAACAAAAATCTTGAATATTATAATCAAGCAAAAAAAGATAACGATATAATAATACTTCTCGCGGGTAGACCTTATCATACTGATGATTTGATACAACATTCTGCGGGAGAAATAGCCTCATACCTTGGAGTAACTATAATAAACGAGGATATTGCAAGAAAAAAAGACTATTCTCAAAATGATACTTCTTTTATTGTGTCTCAATGGTCGTATATCAATAGAATAGAGAACGCTGCCTTTTTTGTAGCCAAAGAAAACGAAAGAGTAAATTATGCTCAATTGACTTCCTTTGGCTGTGGGCCAGATGCTTTTCTTTTGGACGACGTACAAGATATTCTTAAACGACATCACAAATCAGCCACATTTCTAAAAATAGACGATATACAAAACACAGGAGCCTTAAAACTTAGAATACGTTCTTTGATAGAAAGTATTAAAATGAATAGTGCATTAACGGAAGAGAAAAAATCTTTTCTTGCCTTTAAGGATACCAAAGATTTTTCTATGCAAGAAAAACACCGTACTATTCTTGCTCCTTTCTTTACGGCTTATATATCTCCATTTTTGCCAGAATTGTTTAAAATAAATGGTTATGATTTGGAGGTTTTACCTTTGAGCGATGAACAGAGCGCTGAGGAGGGTATAAAATACGCCAACAATGAGGTTTGCTACCCAGCAACGCTTATTGTGGGCGATGCTATCAAAGCCTTAAAGAGTGGCAAATATGACAGAAACAAAGTTGCTTTTGGTATTACTCAAACAGGAGGACAATGCCGAGCAACCAATTACTATGCTATACTAAGAAAGGCGTTTGTGGATGCGGGCTATGAGGATGTTCCCGTAATGAGTGTTAACTTTGGAGAAAACACAGCAAAAAAACAAGAGGGTTTCAAACTCAATTGGGTAAAAACTTTGCCACTCACATTGAACGCTATTTTGTTTGGTGATTGTATTTCCAAAATGTACTGCTCCTCTATTGTGCGTTGTGAGGACAAAACAAAGGTAACCGCTTTACAAAATGATTATATACTCAAAGCAAAACAACTTATTTTGGAGGAAAACAATAAAGGTTTTCTTGCTTTGTTAAACAGTGCTGTTGAGGATTTTAACTCCCTGTTACCAAAGAAAAAGATTGAAAGAAAAAAAGTGGGTATTGTCGGAGAAATATATTTGAAGTATCATCCTTTTGCCAATCACAATGTTCAACAATGGTTGATAGAGCAGAATATTGAGGTTGTACCACCTTCTTTGATGACTTTTTTTGTACAGACTTTTGTTAATCGTAAGGTCAATAAGCAACACAATATAAACAAACAAAGCGTGCCCCAATTCCTAATGGACTTTTTCTACAAAAAGATAAAAGGGAAAATAGACAAATACAACAAAACAATGTCTTCTTTTCTTTATTATAAGCCGTTGGATAATATTTTTGAATTAGCCAAAAAATCAAAAGGCATACTTCCTCTTTACTCTCAATTTGGAGAAGGATGGCTTTTACCGGCAGAGATTGTTCATTTGGTGGAAAATGGTGCAAGTGCTGTTGTTTCCTTACAACCCTTTGGCTGTATAGCCAATCATATAATAAGTAAGGGAGTAGAAAATCGTATCAAAGAATTGTACCCAAAACTTAATTATTTAGCATTAGACTTTGATAACAGCGTTTCTGAGGTTAATATCAAAAATAGGCTTATGCTTATGTTGGAAAGTATGACGTAGAAAAAGCGTTTTTCTATATACTCAAAAGTGAGTATTTTTACAATATAAGAGTTGTAGGTAATACAAAAAGTACTACTTTTGCAGATTCAATTAAGAACTACATAATTATATATGAATTAAATAATTTTTAACAAACATGAAAAAAATTTCTTTGATTTTGCTAATGACTCTTCTTTTGAGTATTAGCGGATGGTCGCAGACGGAGTACTCTATTGGTACAAGTACAAGTTCTAATAATGTTGTACCGGTGGCTACAAACTATAATTACTCTGTTTCCCAGTGTCTGTACACTTCCTCTGAATTAGCAGAGGTACCTAACGGAGTAATTACTTCCATTAGTTACAGTAATTCCACTGCCAACACAAAAACAAGAGCATGGAGAATTTTATTGGGTGAAACAACTTTAACCTCGTTATCTAATACTTCTTTTGTATCAGAGGCCGACCTTACAGAAGTATTTTCTGGTAGCGTAACTATCCAAGCAAATGGTTGGACTACAATAGAATTTGATGAGCCATTTGTCTATTCGGGTGGCAATTTAGTTGTTACTGTTGTGGATACTACAGGGAATTTTAATAGCCCTTATCCTTCTTTTAATGTCTATCCGGCATCAACTACAGAACTAAATAATAATAGTGACCAAATTAAACAGGGAGTTTCTAATTTATCTTATGCATACTATTCTAATGGGAATAAGCCTATAATAAAACTTACAGTCGATTCAAGTGGAGATTTTTGTGCAAGAATTCCTAACTTGACTTCTTCTAATATTACAGCTTCTTCTGCTACTATTGCTTGGCCAGAAAGAGATGATGTTTCTACTTATTACTATCAATACAAAAAAGCGTCTGATTCTTGGCAAGAGACAGATGAATCTACCTCTGATAATTCTATTTCCCTAACAGATTTGGAAGCAAATACTGTTTATGATATTAGAGTTAAGGCAGATTGTGGCTCAACTCAATCTAATTATACAAGTTCAATGTTTACCACAGCTTGCGATAATATAACTACTTTACCTTGGTTTACTGACTTTGAGAACGAAACTGCTGGTCAAATACCTAATTGTTGGGATAGACCTAATGATTTTAATGGTTTCCCATCTATAACTTCGTCTTCGTCATGGTCTACATACTCTTATTCAGGCTCTAAATGTCTAAAATTTGCTTCGTTAAAAAAGAGAGGAATTGCAGTTTTACCTTCTTTTGAAACAAGTTTAGACCAATTATATCTATCTTTCTATGCAAAAAGAGAAGGAAGTAGTACAGGTAATTTAATCATAGGTTATATGACAGATATAACAGATACAAATTCTTTTGTAGCTATAGATTCTATAGTTGGTTCAAGTTTAACTGATAATAATTATCATTTATATGAATTTCCTTTTACAAATATAACAATACCAGAAGGAACCTCTCCACGTATAGCATTGTTATATTATAATCCAGTTAATTATTATTGGTATATAGATGATATTAAGGTAAGCGAACCCCCTGCTTGTATAAAGCCAACTAACATGGTATCAACAGCAACATCAACCTCATCTATTACCATAGATTGGACAGATGAAACAAATTCTAATTGGTATGTTTATTACAAAAATGTATCAAATGCTACCGATGAGAATGGAGAACCTATGCAATGGGATTCTGTTTCAGCAGATCAACATCCTTTTGAAATAACTGGATTGAATGCTGGAACATTTTATAATGTTTATGTAAAGGCTGATTGTGGAAATGATGGGCTTTCTGATCCTTTGTCTTTCAAACGTTTTATGACTGATTGTGATGTTATAACTGTTACTGAGGACGATCTTTATACTGCAAGTTTTATTTCAGGTTTGGGATGTTATACAGAGAACATCATAAGTGGAACAGAACATTGGACAAGGGAAGATAATTCAACACTAAAATTCGCTTATTCTAGTAACCGCAGCAAGGGAGAACTGATTTCTCCTGTATTTGATGTTACCGCATTAACTTCTCCTCATTTGATATTTGACATAAGAAATTATGGTGGTAATTATGGTTTTGATTCTTTGTTTGTCTTTGCAAGAGAAGATGAGTCTTCTGAATGGGATACTTTATATTACACAGAACAATCTCATAATGATTTTACCGAAATAGTTCCATTACCTCTACCTATTTCTGCTACAATGCAGTTTAAATTTGAAGCACATGATGGATATAACGCATACAATGTTTTTGTACGTAATATTAGAATAAAGAATATTGCTTGTGCCAAGCCTTTTGTAAGCCTTGCTTCTTTGACAGATAATTCTGCAACATTAAATATTAATGTAGATGATTTTGTTGTAGACTACGCTTCTGAGGGGACAACAGAATACACTAATGTCACTACAAGCGAATTGACTGATTTGTCAGCTAATACAACCTATAATGTTAGAGTGGCTACTGTTTGTAATGATGGGAGTGTTTCTGATTCTGTTTTCTTAAGCTTTACCACTCCTTGTAGTGCAGTTAATGTGCCATATGTAGTAAATTTTGAGGACGAATCTTTATTGAATTGCTGGACAATTGCTTCTTATGGTGAGGTATATGATGACTACTATAATGCGGATACTTTTCCTCAGATAAGCAACTCTTCTACTTATGCAAATTCACCTACTCATGCTTGGAAGATAAGTGGTGATGATGTTGACCCTATGATTGTTGTTGCTCCAAAAGTAAATTTGGATATAGAACAAACGCGTTTACAATTCTACATTAGAAAAGCATACGCCACTTCGTATTATGAATTTGGAGATATAGAAATAGGACTTATGACTAATCCTAATGATACAAGCACATTTGTATCTCTTTATACCATAGCAGAATCTACAATAACTACATCGTATTCTTTGCAAATAATTAATTTTGTTCAGTTTGCTAACTACACAGGTAGTTCTTATTATATTGCTATAAAGTATCAAGGTGTTGTTGAAGGTAGTTACGGTACCTATTGTGGAGAATATTATATTGATGATATTACAATAAATACTATTCCTAATTGTGTGGAGCCTTTTGCTATTACTACAAGTAACATCACATCTAATAGTGTAGACCTTTCTTGGACTTCTGATGCAACAAACTTCAAAGTTTATTACAAAGAGGCTTCTGCAAGTGATGAAGAGGAGTATCAAAGTGTAGATGCTACTTTAACAAATGGAGTTTATACATTGGAAAATTTGCAACCCGTTACAACTTACAAATACTATGTAGCAACAATTTGTCAAGACAATACAGAGGCAAACTCTTCACAAACTTATACTTTTACTACAGCATGTGCTTCTTTTGATGTTCCTTACACTGCAACTTTTGAAGATGTGGAAAATGAGGCTCGTCCTAATTGTTGGTCGTTTATTAATAGCACTTCATCTGGTTACCCGATGGTATCATCCTCTTACTATAGAGGACATAATTCTTCAAAAGGTTTAGAATTTCGTTCTACTACCAATGAAAGTACTGCAGCTATTGCTGTTATGCCTGAATTTAATACAGATTTAAATCAACTTTCTGTATCATTTTGGTCAAGACCAGAAAGCAATGTTAATGCAAGAGACGTATATAGTCATCGCTCAGGTCGTTTGGATATAGGTTATGTAACAGATATTACAGATGCAACTACTTTTGTTATGTTGGATTCTATAAGCGTTTATACTGTTCAAGACAGTGCTCATCATAGATACAGAGTTAACTTTGACCAAGTGAACTTGGGTGAGGCAACTACTGGATATATTGCTTTTCGTCATGTAACCAACAACGAAAGTTATTACTGGTATATTGATGATGTAACAGTGGAAGAAATACCTGCTTGCTTAGAGCCGGCTCGTTTGGTGGCAAGCAATGCAACTTCTTCAACTATAGACCTTGCGTGGACATCTACTGCAACAAGTTTCACTCTTTATTACAAAGAGACTACCGCTACAGATTTTGATTCTATAGAAAATGTATCTCTTGATGAGAATGGAGTTTATACTCTTGAGAATTTACAACCAAATACTACATATAATTGGAAAGTAGGTTTTATTTGTTCTGTTGACAATCAATTATATGAATCCGAAACAGTAACCTTTACTACTTCTTGTGCTGCTATTACTACACTACCTCAAACTTGGGACTTTGAGGCTCCTAACAATACTGCAGGCACTGCTTCTTATCCTCTACCTACTTGTTGGCAAAGAATAGGTGTAACATATCCATACTCTTATACTTCTTCTTATTCTTCTGTTGCTCATACAGGTACGCGTGCGTTGTATTTCTCTAATGCAGGATGTTTTGGTATATTGCCTTCTGTGGATACGGAAATATTGCCTTTGAATACTTTGCAGCTTTCATTCTATGCTAAAAAAGCTTATTCATATAGCAATGCTGCAATAGAGGTTGGAGTTATGACAGACCCTACGGATAGTAATACATTCACATCTATTGTATCATTAGATTTGACTACAACTCACACCCTTTACGAAGTACCGTTATCAGTCTATACAGGCACTGGTACTTATATTGCTTTCAAGTCTCCTAGTTCTTCATCTATGTATGTTGATGATGTTACTTTGGATGTTCTTTCTACTTGTTCTAGTCCTGTTATTGCAAATGTAGATATTACTGCCCACCAAGCAACTGTTACTTGGACATCAACAGGAAATAATTTTGAAATATATTATAAAGAAGCAACTGCAACAGAATATAATACTCCTATAACAACAGCAACTGCAACAGAAACAGACAATACTTGGACAACAACTATTAGTGGACTTTCTCCTGCTACAGCATACAATGTTTATGTTAAGGTTATTTGTGATGAGACAACGCAATATTCCTCAAACATTAACACCTTTGTTACGCCTTGTGTTGCTATTAGCTCTGTTCCTCAAACTTGGGGTTTTGAAGAAGCAGACAACATGGGAGGAACACCTACTTCTCCATTGCCTACTTGTTGGCAAAGAATAAGTGGCTCCGCTTATGCTAGTCATCCATATTCTTATAATTACTCTGCTAACACTGGTGATTATTCATTGTATTTTTCTTATAGTAATAGTTATGGAATACTTCCACAAATAGATACAGAAACATTACCTTTGAATACTTTGCAACTATCATTATATGCTAGGCTTGGTTACGGTACAGGTTCTTTAGAGGTAGGTGTGATGACGGACCCAACAGATGCTAATACCTTTACTTTAGTTTCTACTATTCCATTGACTTCTGTACATACTTTACATGAGATACCTTTCACTTCTTATACTGGTACGGGGGCCTACATAGCCTTGAGAAGTACTTCATCCTCTTCTATGTATGTTGATGATGTAACATTGGATGTTACCCCTGCTTGCACTCGTCCTGTTATTACAGATGTAGATGTTACTACCGACCAAGCAACTATTACTTGGACATCAACAGGAACCAACTTTGAGGTTTATTACAAGGAAAGTTTAGCAACAGAATATAACACACCTATAACCACGGTTACTGCGGGAGAAGCAGATAATACTTGGACTGTTACTATTACTGGTCTTAATCCTGCCACAGCGTACAACGTGTATGTTAAAGCCATCTGTGATGAAACAACACAACTTTCTTCAATTGTATCAATATTCCGTACAGAATGCGCAACCATTTCAACATTCCCTTATACAGAGGACTTTGAATTGCTTGTTAGTTCTGATTTAGGCTGCTGGTCAAGTGAAATAGTAACTGGTTCTAATCATTGGATAATAGCGACAGCAACTACAGGTAAAGTTGCACGTAGAACTCATGTTGAAGGTTCTTCTCGTTTAATTTCTCCTATATTTGATATTACTTCATTGTCCTCTCCAACTCTTGCTTATGATTATGAGACTTGTAGTGATGATGCTAATTTAGACTCATTGTATGTTTATTATAGAATAAGTTCGGATGGAGAATGGACTTTATTAGCTTCGCATGGTCCTACTCACAACGGAACGTTTTATAATACGGGCAATCCTACACAGTCTAACACTGTTGCTTTGCCAAATGCAAGTGTAAATTATCAGATAGCTTTCCTTGCTTCTTGTCATGCAGGTTTTGGAGTGTATTTGGATAATGTTGTAATAAGTGAAGGAGGTACAGTTGTTACTCCTGTTGAGCCTACGGTTGCGACAAATGTTGCTACGAATATAGCACAAACTTCAGTTACTCTTAACGGAACAATAACCGATGCAGGCAACCAAACAATTACTGCCAAGGGTTTTGAGTGGAAAACTACCAATGGAGGTACTTACACTCAAGTACTTTCCTCTGATGCAGGTAATACTTTGACCTATAATCTAACAGGTTTAACGGCAAATACTTCTTACACATACAAAGCCTTTGCCACCACAGCCAACGGCACTGTTTATGGCAGTGAGCAAGTATTTACCACATTAGAAGCAGGAGAAGAGCCTTGCACACCTGTTACAGCAAGTATTACGGAGACTTTGTGTTATGGAGAGACATTTACATTTAACGGA
>CAZVEO010000038.1:0-21743 GCA_964626385.1 uncultured Bacteroidaceae bacterium | reverse complement strand
AATCAACGATAACGAATCTTCGTTTCGATTTCTCGAAACGAAGATTCGTCGAAATAAAACGAAGATTCATTTTTGTAAAATCCCGTTTTGAAAAATTTTTTATTCAAAAAACCTCTCGAAAACGCTGAAAATGAGAAAAAAAGCCCGATTTTGACCCTTCGAAAAAGGTTAACTATCTGATAATCAATAGTAGCACTCTTATTTTTGACTTATAAATAGGTATTTACGAAATTTCTTGAAAATTTATTTTTTGGCTGTTTTATTATGTTTTTTTAGATAGGTTTTGATGCATCAAAACCTACCATAATAAATAAACTTTTAACTATCTTTGCAAAAAAAAGAGAGAGTATGACTTTTGATTTACAAGCAGATTTTTTGCCTACCGGTGACCAACCTCAAGCAATAAAAGCCTTGACCCAAGGAATAAAAAATGGAGAAAAAGCACAAGTTTTGTTAGGTGTAACAGGCTCAGGCAAAACATTTACTATTGCTAATGTAATCAAAAACATAGGAAAACCTACTCTTATACTTTCTCACAACAAAACTCTTGCTGCACAGTTGTATGGAGAATTTAAGCGTTTTTTTCCAAACAATGCCGTAGAGTACTATGTCTCTTATTATGATTATTATCAGCCCGAGGCTTACATTCCTCAAACAAATACCTATATAGCTAAAGACCTTGCGATAAATGAGGATTTGGACAAACTGAGACTTTCTGCTTGTTCCGCCCTCCTTAGTGGTAGAAAAGACGTAATAGTGGTAGCCTCTGTTTCTTGTATCTATGGTATAGGCAATCCAACTGATTTTGCTGCAGGCACCATATATCTCAATTTGCATGATAAATTGGTTATGAATAATTTTTTGCTTACCCTTGTTGATAGTCTTTATGGAAGAAATGAGTTAAATTTTGAGAGAGGAAAATTTAGAGTAAAGGGAGACACCATTGATATTTGGCCGGCTTATGCTGATTATGCTTATAGAATAGAATTCTTTGACGATGAAATAGATAGACTTTCAAAAATTGACCCCTTAACTTCTCGTACAATAGAGCAGTTGGAACAAGTTGTAATCTATCCTGCGGGCAACTTTTTGACAAACAAAAATACTTTAGCCAAAGTTTTGTTAAACATACAAAGAGATATGTTTGAATGTTGCGATGAATTTAAGGCAAACGGACAACTTTTAGAGGCTAAACGTTTGGAAGAAAGAGTAAACAACGATGTGGAAATGTTGCAAGAGTTGGGTTATTGCTCGGGTATAGAAAACTATTCTCGCTATTTTGATGGTAGAAAACCGGGTGAGCGTCCGTTTTGTTTATTGGATTATTTTCCCAAAGACTTCCTTATGGTGATAGACGAAAGCCACGAAAGTATTCCTCAAATACGAGCCATGTATGGAGGAGATAGAAGTAGGAAACAAAATCTTGTACAATAT
This sequence comes from uncultured Bacteroidaceae bacterium, assembly GCA_964626385.1. Lineage (GTDB taxonomy): Bacteria > Bacteroidota > Bacteroidia > Bacteroidales > P3 > Scybalousia_A. Next base: position 20,309 of record CAZVEO010000038.1, on the reverse strand, counting down.
GGTTTTCGTTTGCCAGCGGCGTTTGATAACAGACCTTTGAAATGGGAAGAGTTTCATAGTTTGCAACCACAAACTATTTATTTATCTGCTACGCCTGCTCCCTTTGAAATCAATGAATCTGAAGGTGTAATAGTAGAGCAATTGATAAGACCTACGGGGCTGCTTGACCCTCCCATAGAGGTGCGACCTGCAAAAAATCAAGTAGACGACCTTTTGGAGCAAATAAGCGAAACTGTGGACAAAAAGGAAAGAGTTTTGGTAACTACTCTAACCAAACGTATGGCAGAGGAATTAACTGCTTATCTCATAAAATTGGATATAAGGACAAAATACATTCACTCAGATATAGATACATTGGAAAGAGTGGAAATTATGAATGATTTGAGAGCGGGAAGTTTTGATGTTTTGGTTGGAGTAAACCTATTAAGAGAAGGATTGGATTTGCCTGAGGTAAGTTTGGTTGCTATACTTGATGCAGATAAAGAGGGTTTTCTTCGCTCTGAGAGAGCACTTATTCAGACAATAGGTAGAGCGGCAAGAAATGTAAATTCTAAGGCTATACTTTATGGCGATACTATAACCAAAAGTATGCAAAGAGCAATAGACGAAAACCTCTATCATAGAAAAAAACAACAAGCCTACAATCAAGAGCATGGTATTACACCAAAGGCTATTGTAAAAAAGATAGAAAACATTCTGCCTATAAGCGACAAAGCCAAAGAAGAACTTTCAGCAAAGAAAACAAAATCAGAACAAAAAATAAAAATCAAAGAGTTAGAAAATAAAACCACAGATAAAAAAACTCTTATCAGAATATTGGAGCGAAAAATGAAAGATTATGTAAAGAATTTGGACTTTATGCAAGCCGCTGTTTATAGAGATGAAATAGCAAGATTGAAGAAAGAATTGGAATAAGTTTTTAAACAAAGGCTATTTATATTTTGTGGTGCAAACAAATGGGGTTTGAATTATTTTTTATTACCTTTGCAAAAAATTATCATGCTATGAAAAAGATATTGTTTGCCTTATTGATGTGCTTTTCTTGCTTAGTGTATTCTCAAAATCAATCTTCTTATTGGGAAATAGGACTTGTGGGAGGAGTGGCTAACTATGTGGGAGATATAAACAATATGTTCAAAGATGGAGAAGACAATACCAAAGAATGGAATCAATTTGAAAGCAGTTTCAATATGTATAACGCTCATTTTGTGGGAGGAATTTTAGCAAGATATAACTTCAATCCGCGATGGGTGTTGAGAACTTCTTTGATGTTTGGTAAATTATCCGGAGATGACAAGCATTTTAATAATACTCGTAATCTAAATTTTCATTCTGCTTTGCAAGAATTGTCTTTGGTTGGGGAGTTTAACTTTATGGACTATCGTACGGGAAGTCGTCAGCATAGATTTACACCATATATTTTTGGAGGTTTGGCTCTTTTTCATTTCAATCCAAAGACAGAAATACTTGACCCCATAACTCAAGAGGAAATAACGGTAACCCTGCATGACCTTAATACAGAAGGACAAGGACTTGTAGAGGGTAGAAAAAATTATAAAAGATTGGCTCTTGCCGTACCTTTTGGAATGGGTGTAAAGTTTTCTATTGCTTCTCATACTTGTATAGCTTTGGAATGGGGATTTAGAAAAACATTTACCGATTATATAGATGATATTTCAACTTCATATATAGACAGAAATGAATTGATTTCATACGCTGGCGAACAAGCGGCTTTTGCGGCAGATAGAACCAATGAAATGGAAGGATATGAGGGTGTATATCATCAAAGAGGAGAAATGAGAGGAAACAAAACAACAAAGGACTGGTATAATTTTTTGACCATATCTTTGACCACAAAAATTTTTAATCAAAAAAGCAAATGCCTTCAAAGAGGCAAAAGATAAAAGATAAGAAAAAAGTATTATGACAAATAGAGTAAGAGTAAGATTTGCACCTTCCCCAACAGGTCCTTTACACATAGGAGGAGTAAGAACAGCGTTATATAACTATCTTTTTGCCAAACAAAACGGCGGAGATTTTCTTTTGAGAATAGAGGACACAGACCAAACTCGTTTTGTAGAAGGAGCAGAGAAGTATATCATAGAATCATTTAAATGGCTTGGACTTAATTTTGACGAGGGTGTAGGAGTGGGAGGTAATTATGGTCCTTACAAACAATCGGAAAGAAAAGATATGTATAAGGATTATGCCTTATTGCTTGTAAATAAAGGTAAAGCTTACTATGCTTTTGACTCAGCCGAAGAACTTGCTGAGAAAAGAGCAGAGGCTGAAAAGGAGAAAAAAACGTTTCAATACGACTGCCATACAAGACAAAGTTTAAGAAACTCCCTTTCCCTTTCACCTGAAGAAACTCAAAAACTAATAGATGAGGGTAATCCTTTTGTTATAAGATTTAAATTTGAAGAAGGTGAGCAAATAGAATTTGATGATTTGATAAGAGGACATATTGTAGTCAATTCTAATATTTTGGACGACAAAGTATTGTATAAAAGTGATGGTATGCCAACCTATCATTTGGCAAACATAGTTGATGACCATTTGATGAAAATATCTCACGTTATAAGAGGAGAGGAATGGTTGCCAAGTTGTCCGTTACATGTGAGTCTTTACAAGGCATTTGAATGGGAAGCACCACTGTTTGCTCATTTACCTTTGATACTTAAACCCGATGGAAAGGGTAAACTTTCAAAAAGAGATGGTGATAGATTGGGATTTCCTGTTTTTCCTTTGGAGTGGCACGACAAAAAAAGTAATGAAATTTCCTCTGGTTATAGAGAAAGCGGTTATTTGCCTGAGGCTGTCCTAAATATGTTGGCTCTTTTGGGGTGGAATGATGGTACTGAGCAAGAAATATTTTCTTTGCAAGAATTGGTGGAAAAATTCTCCATTGAAAGAATATCCAAACACGGAGCAAAATTTGATATGGAAAAAGCTAAATGGTTCAATCATCAATATTTGCAGAAAGTAGAGGATAAGATTTTGGCACAACAATATATTGAAGAATTAAAGGAAAAAGGATTTGAGGTAAGTATGGAATTTGTGGAAAATGTTGTGCATTTGGTAAAAGAAAGATGCTCTTTTGTAAAAGAATTGTGGCAAAATAGCGACTATTTCTTTGTACGTCCAACAGAGTATGAGCCAAAGGCATTGAAAAAACGTTGGAAAGAAGGTACAAGCGAAAGAATGAAAGATATAGTTGAACAACTTTCCCAAATAGAAGACAATAAAGAATGGGGAGAAAAAGCAGAGTCTTTCCTTATGGAATATATTCCTAAAAACGAATTGAATATGGGACAAATAATGAATTCCATACGTTTGGCTATTGTTGGTGATACTAAGGGTGTTAATATGGTAGAGATTTTCAAAGTATTGGGAAAAGAAGAATGTTTGTATAGAATTAAGGTAGCGATAGAGAAAATAAACTATTAGAATTGCAGAATTAAAGATTATTAAAAAAGCGATTAGGTTTGGAATTGTTGCACAATGATAGAAAAAAAAATATTAAGAAAAGAGATAAGAGAAAAGAAAAAACTTTATTCTTTGGATGAAAAGAAAAAATTTTCCCTTCCTATTTTTGAAAAAATAGAAAAGCAAGATTTTTTTCAAAAGGCTAATACAATACTATGTTATTGGTCTATGGAGGATGAGGTTTTTACTCAGGATTTTGTAGGTAAATGGTATGAAAAGAAAAATATTTTGTTGCCTTGTGTTAGTGGTGATGATTTGATACTCAGACAATATATGGGTAGAGAAAGTATGAAAGCGGGAGAACAATTTGGTATTTTGGAGCCTGTTGGCAAGGAATATACTGATTTGGAACAAGTAAATATAATGATAATACCGGGAGTGGCTTTTGATAAAGAAAAAAATCGTATGGGTAGAGGTAGAGGTTTTTATGATAGGCTGTTGAATACTTTATCGGCTACAAAAATCGGAGTTTGTTTCGATTTTCAAGTAGTGGAAAAAGTGCCAACTGAGAGTTTTGATGTTAAAATGGACAAAGTTTTTTCTACATCATTTGTTTTTGAATAAAAATTTTTATTAGAATTACAAAAAATACTATGTCTTCACAACCTTTGATATTATCCATAGAAACTGCTACAGAGATTTGTTCTGTGGCTTTGAGTAAAGGCAATCAAATTATTTGTCAAAAAACAAGCACAGAAACCAACTCCCATTCCAAATTACTGGCCTCTTTTATTGAAGAAGTGTTTTCCTCTTGCAAACAAGATTTGAGAAAAGAATTAGAAGCTGTTGCGGTAAGTAAGGGACCTGGTTCTTATACAGGATTAAGAATAGGAGTGTCCTCAGCTAAAGGCTTGGCTTATGCCTTAAACATACCTTTGATAGCTATAGATACATTGCAAATATTAGCTCTTAGAGCCAAGGAAAAATACCCTAATTGCTTATATTTACCTATGATAGATGCTCGAAGAATGGAAGTTTATAGTGCTATTTATGAAGAGAATCTTAATATTGTTAAAGACATATCAGCCGATATTATAGATAAGGACTTGTATGAAAATTACCATAAAGATAAAAAGATAGTAGTTGTTGGCAATGGAGCAAGCAAATGTAAGGAAGTACTCTGCAAAGATATATACGTATATGATGATTCCATACGACTTAATGCAAAATATATGTCCCTGATTGCACAGGAGAAATATAACAATGCTGATTTTGAGGATGTGGCGTATTTTGAACCTTATTATCTAAAAGATTTTATTGCGAAAAAGTCCGAAGTAAAGGGATTGTATTAAAGACAAAAATAAAAAACATTTATGGGAAAAAATAAATTGGAGCGATTTGCTGAGAACCTAACTTTTGATAACTTATTTCAAATTCCATACGAACAGATAAAAGACAAGCCCTTTTTTCTTAAAGGTAAATGGAGGGAGGAGTATTTTAAAAATGACAATCCCATAGTTTTGGAACTCGGTTGTGGTAAGGGAGAATATACTGTAGGTTTGGCAACAAAACATAAAGAAAAAAACTTTATAGGTATAGATATTAAGGGAGCAAGATTGTGGAGAGGTTGCAAAACAGCTTTTGATAACAAAATGAGCAATGTCGCTTTTTTGCGTTGTCATATACAAATGATAGAGAGTTTTTTTGCACCGGAGGAAGTAAATGAAATTTGGATAACTTTTTGCGACCCTCAACTTAAAAATGAGAACAAAAGATTGACCTGTCCAAGATTTTTGGAAAGATATGCTAAAGTTCTAACTAAAGATGCTACTCTTTATCTCAAAACAGATAGCGAGGAATTATACGAATATACTTCTCAAATGCTTAAAGATGAAAAACATAATATAATTTATGAAACCAACGACCTTTATAATACAGATATAGAAGACGAGGTAAAAGAAATACAAACCTTTTATGAAAAAATGTATTTAAACGAAGGTAAAACAATAAAGTATATAAAATTTAAACTATAAAAATTTTCTTTCAAATAATAATAAGAAAGATAAGTTTTGCGTTTAGTTGTAGATGTGTTTTTTGAATAATAACAAAAAAATAATATGACCATGAAGAAAATGATTTTGATGCTTGCTTTGATTTTATCAAGCACAGTTATGTTTGCTCAAAGCGAAGAAGAAACTCTTAACAAATGGATAGATACTTATAGCAATTTTAATGCTAATAAGAATTGGCAAGAAATGATTAGTTCCTTTGACCAATGCAGAAGCGAGTTGCCTAACTGGAATTTTGCTTATTATTATAAGGGAGTGGCCGAGTTTCAGGTGGACAACTATCAAGGAGCAGTTGCCGACCTTACTTCTTTTATTTCTTCCTCACCAGAGGATAAGGACGCTTTGCAAAAAGCCCTTATGTTTAGAGTGCTTTCTTTTAACAAATTAGGCTATTCCAAACAAGCTATAGAGGATGCAAATACTTTGTTATCTATGAATGCTGACAACAAAGAGGCTCTATTGGAAAAGGCTAACGCTTACATGGCTTTGAAAGAGTATTCCAATTATATAGAGGTACTTAAACAGGTTTTGAATTTGGACAATAACAATGCTGATATAAGCAAAAACATAGCTGCTGCTTATGCTATAGGACAAGATTGGGTAAATGCCATAACTTATTACAGCAAAGCTATAGAAATCAATCCAAATGAGGCAACCTATTATGAGGATAGAGCATTTGCTAACTATTCATTAAAAACACCAGAAGGCTACCAAAATGCACTTAACGATTATATAAAAGCAGAAGAACTAGGAGTAAAAACAGCAAAACTTTATCAATATAGAGCTACAATTTATGGTATGCTAAACAATTTTGAACAAGCAATAGTAGATTACAATTCTTATTTGACTCTTAATGCAGATGATATAAACATAATCTACCAAAGAGGAAATGCTTATTTTAAGTTGAAAAAATATACAGAAACAATAGCCGATATGGATAAGGTAATTGACTCAGATAAGGTGCAAAAAAATATGAAAATACAAGCCTTGCAAAGAAGAGGTGCCAGCAAACAAGCTCTAAAAGACGTAAAAGGAGCTCAAGCTGATATGGAAATGATAAAGCAACTAAAGGGAGCAAAATAAATTAAGAAAGAATAGAATTAAGTTTGTGCTATGTTTGATACTTTTTTTTTGTCAAACATAGTACGCTTTTTTTAGAAAAGTAAAAATAACTAATCAAAAATATTAAACTTATTATAGTAAATGAAAATGACAAAACTTTTGCCCATAATGTTTTTTGCTTGTATGGGATTTGCAACTAACGGACAAGAAACTTTGTCCTCGGGAATCAGACCTGAAAATCTAAACAAAAATGTAAAGCCATCTGAGGACTTTTATGAATTTGCTTGTGGAGGTTGGATGAAAAACAACCCTTTGCCTGCTGCTTATTCTCGTTTTGGTTCTTTTGACCAATTGGCTAAGGACAACAGCGAAAGAATAAACACTATTCTTAACGATTTGTTAAAGAAAACCTATCCAAAAGGCTCTACAGAACAAAAACTTGCCGATTTGTACAAAATGGCAATGGACTCTACCAAAAGAAACAGCGATGGTATTACTCCTATAATGCCTATAATAAAAGAGTTGGAGGCTTGCAAAAACAATGCTCAACTTTTGGAATGGCAATTAAAATATGCTCCTACGGGCTTGCAAGAGTTTATGTATATGGGATTTAATGCCGATGAGAAGGACTCTAAAAACAATATTTTAAATTTATATCAAAGCGGTTTGACACTTGGACAAAAAGAGTATTATTTGGACAATGATGACAACACCAAAGAAATACGTGAGGCATATAAAAAACATATAATTCGTATGTTTAAACTATTTGGTTTTAAGGAAAAAGATGCCAAAAAGAAAATGCAAGCTATAATGAATGTAGAGACTGCAATAGCAAAAGTTTCTCTTTCTCGTACAGAACTGAGAGATGTGGAGGCTAACTACAACAAAATGACTTTGCAAGAATTTGAATCCAAATACCCAAATGTTTCATTGCGTAAGACAATGAATGCTATGGGAGTTAAGGATGCTTATATTCAAACCATGGTAGTTGGTCAGCCTTCTTTTGTTGCGGGAATAAATGAGCTTCTTGCCACTATCAAACCTGAGGAATACAGGGCTTATTTGGAATGGGATGTAATTACTTCTTCTGCTTCTTACCTTAGTGACGAAATAGCGGAGGCAAATTTTGATTTCTTTGGCAAGACTCTTTCTGGCTCAAAAGAAATGCAACCAAGATGGAGACGTTGTACCTCTCAAGTGGAAAGACAAATGGGAGAGGCTTTGGGTAAAATGTATGCTGAGAAATATTTCCCTCAGTCCTCAAAGGAAAGAATGTCTAAACTTGTAAAAAATCTTCAAATTGCTTTGGCAGAGAGAATAAAAGCACAAGATTGGATGACACCAGAGACAAAAATAGCAGCTTTAGAAAAATTGCTTACATTCTATGTTAAAATAGGTTATCCTGATACATGGACCGATATGACTGCTTTAAACATAGACAACAGCAAGTCTTATTATGAGAATATAATGGAGTGTAATCGTTTTTGGACAAAGGACAATTTGGACAAAAAAGCAGGCAAGCCTGTAGATATAGACGAATGGCAAATGTATCCTCAAACTGTCAACGCTTATTACAACCCTACGACAAACGAAATTTGTTTCCCTGCCGGAATATTGCAATATCCTTTCTTTGACCCTGAGGCAGACGATGCCTTTAATTATGGTGCAATAGGTGTGGTTATAGGACACGAAATGACCCATGGTTTTGATGACCAAGGTTCTCATTACGATAAAGATGGTAATATGACAGATTGGTGGGTAGCCTCTGATGTAGAAAACTTTAAAGAAAAGGGAAAACAATATGCAGAATTTTTCTCTCAAATAAAAGTTTTACCTGACCTTAATGCAAATGGACAATTTACTTTAGGAGAAAATTTGGCTGACCACGGTGGTTTGCAAGTTGCCTGGTATGCTTATAAAAATGCTACTAAGGGCAAGGATCTACTAGTAATAGATGGTTTTACTGCCGACCAAAGATTTTTCCTTGCATACGCTGGAGTTTGGGCAAGCAATATAACAGAACAGGGCATAAGACAACTAACCAAATCTGACCCTCACTCTTTGGGACGTTGGAGAGTAAATGGTGCTTTGCCTCATATTGATATGTGGTATAAAGCTTTTGATGTACAACCTTCTGATAAAATGTATATAAAACCAAGCGAACGCTTAAAACTTTGGTAATATACTCATAGATTTTTATAAGATAAAATTAAAGGACACTTCCATTAAGTGTCCTTTTTTTGTAAACTTGTACGTAAAAAAATAATACAAAATTTATAATGAAACGTTAGCATAGAAAAAGTGGAATTATTTCAAAAAAATATCTCCTAAAAATTTTTTTCGGAAAATCGCGTAAATACCCATTTAAAAGTCAAAAACAAGGATGCTATTACTGATTATCAATAACTTAACCTTTTTTTAAGGGTCAAAATTGGGCATTTTTCTTGATTTTCAGCGTTTTCGAGAGGTTTTTTGAAGAAAAAAATTTCCAAATCGGGATTTTACAAAAATGAATCTTCGTTTTATTTCGACGAATCTTCGTTTCGAGAAATCGAAACGAAGATTCGTTATTATTGATTATCAAGTAGTTACAATGGTAAAAATGGTGAATTTTGTGGTAGGTATCTTTTTCTCTTACAAAGTTACGAACATTTTTTGACCTGACCAAACGCGTGCACGTTTTTATTTTATAACTCATTGATAATCAGTAAACGGATTTTTTATTTTTTCTTTTGTTATTTTTTTTCGTTTTTTTTGTTTTTTTTGTTTTTTTATAGGTTATTATAAGTTAGCATAGGTTACAGCCTGAGGCTGACCTATATGAGCAAAGCCTATACTTTGTGAGTTAGTATAAGTTTACATAGGTTGTGATAGGGTAAAGTCGCACCCACAGGGTGTACCCTGTGGGTGTTTTTATAGGGCAGAGCCTTTAAAAAAAGTAACGGCTTTGCCCTTATAGAACAGGCTGAGCCTGTGGCTTTGTCCTTATAAAACAGACTGAGCCTGTAAAAATGGTTAGGAGAGAGAAAATAAAGATAAACACTATTTCTCTCCCCTAACACTATATTTTTAATTTCCTTATTTTTAGTGAGGTTGTAAGGAAACGATTTCTTTTATTTGACTATTAGCTTTTTAGAGATAATATTAGAAGAAGTAATTATTTTAACTAAATAAGTTCCTTGCTGTAGATTTTGAACATTTATTTGATTTGCTCCTTTTGTCAAATCCTTGTTTATAACCAAACGACCTTGCATATCAAAGATTTGTAATTTGGAATTTTCTGTAGTTTCTATTGTAGTAAAGTCTTTTGTAGGATTTGGATAAATTTTGATTTGGGTATTATCTGCAACGATGTTTTCCATTGTTGAAAGATTGCTATTGGTATAAACAAAATTGTCTATGCAAAAATAATTAGAAACATAACTATCTGTACATTCCAAAGAAAAGACAATTTTGCTTACCTCTCCTAATGGAGCCAAATTAAGATATCTCCAATCGTTTAAATTTGTAATACCATTGTTTGCATCGTAAAGATATATTTGAGCTGTATCGGTTATATTCTCTTCTGAGTCGTAACCTGTTGCTATGATTTTGAAATAAAGATTTTCTGTTGTAGAGGCTTCTAAATCTTCCAACGCAGCAAGTGATTTGGATACATAGCAACCAAGTGGAGAAAATGGTTGGTTATCTGTACGTTTCACAATATTATGTTGATTATCAGTCCAAGCATCATAGTAAGCAATCAAATAATTGTGATTTTCTCCTTCCATAGCATACAAAGGAGCAGCAATGTAGTAGGCAGAACGATATTCACTATTACCATTTATTGTTGCAGTAGTGTCCGAAATGTTGCTAACCCCAAAGCCCACTGACATAGGAAAACCATAAGAATAATAAAGACTTCCTAAGAAATTAAGTCCTTCAGAAATATTGTCTTTAAGGTAAATATCGTCTTCTTGATATGTATAGTTATCTAAATCAATGATTTCAAAAGAATTCGTTTGTAAAACCAAATTTTCAAAATCTGCTACCTTATAAGGTTCGCCTCCGTTTATAATACCTATACCCGTAAGGTCAAAACCTTGAGAATAGGTTGCCCAAGAAACACCGTCATAAATAATATGCCCTTCAGAATCGGTGCTAACGCCATTGATAACATCAACCAAGCGGACAAAACGAATATTATTTTTATCTAACAATGCGTTGTCTTCTATATCGCTAATATCAAAACCAACTCCCCAGCCCAATTCATATTTGCCTGCGAGATTGTTGTAACGCTCTGCACCACGTCCTTCCGTTATGCTGTCGGGGTTGTGAAAAGATGTAGTTTGATTTGGAAATCTAAAAAAGTTTATTCCATCAGAACTTACCTCTACAAAAGCTAATTCCAAAAAAGTAGGTCCGAAAGCGTTTTCAAAAACAACAAAGTCCTTGCCCTCTCCATTTACTATAGGTCTATCAAAAGTAATCAAAGCAGAGCCTCCTTCTCCCAAAGAAATGGCTCTTAGGGTTGTAGAATCTGGTTTACCCAATGCCATATAAGGTTCTCCATAAGTAACAACTCTGTTATCACCATAGTCCCAAAAGCCTCTATTGACCTCTACACCTATGGCCCAAGCTATTATTCTATCATCGTTTTGATTTATTGCTTGACAGCCTTCAGTACCAACGGCTCCGTCATATTGTGCTTTTAAATTCAATCCCAATAAAACACACAGGGATATAAAAAAAATACTTTTCTTCATCGTTCTTTATATTTTCTTAACTTAGTTATATTCTTTTTAACTATGTGGTCGAAATTGATAAAAACTTCTCAGAAGAAAAGTAAATAAAAAAAATAACAAACATTTTATCTTTGTCTATCTCAATCCTCGAAGATTTAACAAAATTCGACTCTTTTATGGCAGGTCTTCTGACTTATCTCTATTTGAAACGCCTTCCCGTCCTTTTTTGTAAAAACAGTGGCTTAGTTGTTTCAAATCTCTTTTATATGAGACTCACAGCAGCGGGACTGTATAGGACTTTCACCTATTTCCCTTTTAATTATCGGAAACGAAAAATGTTTCGATAAACCACAAAATCAGTTTGCAAAGTTATACAATTTATTTACAACAAAGCAAAAAAAACAAAAAAAAATAAAAAATGTTGTAGTTTTATAAAAAAGTAGTATCTTTGCAAATCAAATATAGAGTATTATTTTTTTTTTTAGAAAACAAAAGAAACATATAGAGAGATGAAAAGAACATACCAACCTTCGAGAAGAAAGAGAGTTAATAAACATGGGTTTAGATTAAGAATGTCTACCGCAAGCGGAAGAAAAATATTGAATGCAAGACGTAGACACGGAAGAAAAAAACTTACAGTTTCTGACGAAAGATAGTAAATGCTTGTAGTTTATTAAGAATTATGTGAGCAGTGATACTAAGTGTTACTGTTCGCTTTTTTGTTTGTATTTAGGAAGATAATTATACACCCTTTATTTGTATGAGAAAAAAGAAATTGCAATACATTATAGAAGATGCGTTTGTGGAGGGCTTTGCTGCTGAAGGTAATGCTATATTAAGACAAGAGGATAAGGTTATCTTTGTACCTAAGGTAGCACCAGGAGATACTATAGAGGCTTTGGTATATAAGCAAAAGCATAGTTTTTGTTTGGCAAAGGTATTGCAAATCAAATCTTTTTCTGATAAAAGAGTAGAGGTAAAGTGTCCTCATTTTGATAATTGCGGAGGTTGTTCTTGGCAAATGTTGGACTATGAATGGCAAAAAAAATACAAACAACAACAAGTGATAGATAGCTTGGAGCGTATTGGCGGAATATCTTGTCAAAATATTTCTGCTATAGAGGGTGCAGACAATATTTATTATTATAGGAATAAGTTAGAGTTTACTTTTTCTTCTCGTGCGTGGAAAAAAGATTTTGTAAAAGGACAAGATGATGAGCCTGCTCTTGGCTTTCATATCAGTGGTTTGTTTGACAAAGTTCTTAATATAGAAAAATGTGTTTTACAAGCCGATATATCCAACGAAATACGTAACTTTTTAAGAGATTATACCTTACAAAAGCATATACCTTATTACAACATAAGAGAGCATAGCGGAATTATGCGAAATCTTATCATAAGAACAACTCAAAACAGTGATTTGATGGTTGTGGTTGTTTTTGCTTTGGAAGATAAGAAAGTAATAAACGATGTTATGAATGCTTTGAAACAACGTTTTAATCAAATAACCTCTTTGCAATATTGCATAAATACCAAACTCAATGACTCTTTATCAGACCAAGAATTTATTGTTTTTGAGGGCAAAGACCATATAATAGAACGTATGACTCGTTTCAACGAAGAGAATAGTAGACCTTTGCAATTTAAAATACGTCCCAAAACTTTTTATCAAACCAATGCTCCTCAGGCTCTAAAATTATATACTTTTGCTGCTCAAATGGCTGATATACAAAAACAAGATGTTGTTTATGACCTTTATACAGGCACAGGTACAATAGCAAACTTTATAGCCGATAAGGCAAAAAAGGTTGTAGGTATAGAATATGTAGAGGATGCTGTAGAGGATGCAAAAATAAACAGCAAAGAAAACAATATAAACAACACTGTTTTTTATGCAGGTGATATGGCGAAGGTATTGAATGAAGATTTTATCAAACAAAATCTTTCTCCCGATATTATTATAACAGATCCTCCAAGGAGTGGAATGGCTGAGACGGTGATAAATCAAATATTAAATACTACAGCAAGAAGAATAGTTTATATCTCTTGTAATCCTGCTACTCAGGCGAGAGATTTAAAATTTCTTTCCTCTAAATATAGAGTAACAAAAATACAACCCGTAGATATGTTTCCACATACTCATCATATAGAAAATATTGTTGCCTTGGACAGAATATAAATTTATAATAACCTGAGTTTTATGTAAATTATTATATGTTAATAGCCGTTTTTGTTTTGTAACGGCTTTGCTACAATGCAACTACGAGATAACTTACATCAATTATTAGAAGCCTTTAAAAACTTATGCTTCAAACTCTAAGGTTGTGTAATTTATTTTTTCTAAAAGAAGTTTGTTTTTTATTTCTTGTTTTATTCTTTCCATATCTTTAATATTGCTTATTAGTATATGAGCATTCAAAGCATTTTCCCTTGTACTTATTGCCCAAATATGTATGTTGTCTACTTGTTTTACACCTTTAACTTCTTTTATAGTATTTACAATTTTATCAAAGTCCAATTCGTAGGGTATGCCATCAAGTGTTAGCCTCAAACTTCTAAGCAATAATTTCCACGCAGATACCAATACAACAATTGCTATTAACAAACCAATTACTCCATCTATAAAATACCATTTTGTAAAACTCATAATAACTCCTGAAATCACCACTCCAATACCTACCAAAGTATCGGCTAACATATGCAAATAAACTCCTTTAATATTTAAATCTTTGTCTTTGTTTTTATGAAAAAGAAGTGTGGTTATGGCTTTTATTATAACTCCTATTCCAGCGGTTAGAGAAATTATTTCTCCCTTAACTTGTTCGGGAGAAAGTAATTTTATTATACTTTCATAAACTATAAATCCAATAGCAACCAATAACAACAAAGCATTGATTAAGGAAACCAAAACAGTAGTTTTCTTATAGCCAAAGGTATAGCGAGAGTTTGCTTGCAAATTAGCCAACATTATAGCCAACAAAGCCAATATCAAAGAAATTATATCCGAAAAATTATGACCAGCATCAGAAATAAGTCCTATAGAACCGATAAAAAGCCCAACAAAAAATTCCACCACAACAAAGAGACCGTTAAGTACTATAGCCCAAATAAATACAGAGTTCATTCCTCTCTCATAAACATTATTGTGAGAGTGTATCTTTTGGTGTTGTTTAGAGTTCTCGTTGTGCGTCATAAGTTATAAATAAAAATAGAGTGCAAAATTATTCAATTCTTATATTACACACAATAACTAAAACTGAGTATTTTCTTCAAAAGCAAGAAATCTATCTCTATATTCTTGTGGCAAAGGCTCTGATTTCTTTTTCTCTCTATTAAAACCAGAAAGTATTGAAAAACAAGTAGATTTAACTTTCATAGTTTTTTTATCTATGATTCTTTGAAACATTTTCATACTTTTCTCTCCAAAGCCTATGGTTTTAGTTTCAACACAAACATCCATTCCCATTTCTATTGGAGCCAAAAAGTCAAGTTCTAAATGCACCAAAACCAAAAAATCATTTGTCCAATCTATTTCTCTTTGCAACACTTTGGAAAAATAATCAATTCTTCCAACATCTAAGTAATGCATTTGAAAACCATTGTTAACATGATTTAGAGCATCCAAATCCGAAAACCTCATTTGTATAGGTGTTTGGTGTAAAAAAGTATTAGTATCAAAATCGTATTGCTTCATTTTTTTTGTAAATATTTGTTAGTTAGGGTAAATTAAATATTTGTTACGTATAAGCAGATAATTTTCCAAATCTTTCTGCCATGTTGCTCTTATTTTTTTTTCGTTAAGTCCTTCCTCTATTTGTTTTCTCAAAAGAGAAGTGCCTGCGAGTTTATCAAAAAAAGAGTTGAAAAATTTCTTTTCTCCCTTATAGTTTTTATATACATCTATAATAAAAGTAAGGTCTATTTTCTTTTCCTTTATGTTTGGAAATATCCAAGTCATTTGCTTAGTATTCTTGTTTTTGTAGCCTACTTTCTCAAAAGGAGTTGGAGTGCCTCTGCCAACAGATAAAGACGTGCCTTCAAACAAACATAGAGTAGGGTAATTACTTATAGCCTCTGCTGTTATTAAATTTGGAGATGGGCTTATGGGTAAAATAACCTCATCTGACCTTTTGTAATTGAGTAAAGGTACAACTACAAGATTAGCCATTAAACTATCATTTATCCAATGTTCTGAGTTTATCATAGTGGCATATTCTCCAATAGTAAGTCCATAGCAAATAGGAATAGGTTGCATACCTACAAAACTCTTATATTCTGTTTTTAACACAGGACCATCTACATAATTATTGGGGTTGGGGCGGTCTAAAACAACAATTAAAATATTGTTTTCCAAACAAGATTGCATCACATATTCCAAAGTACTTATATAAGTATAGAATCTACAACCCACATCTTGTAAATCAAACAACACAACTTCAATTTCTTTCATTTGTTGCTTTGTTGGTTTCTTGTTTTTGCCATAAAGAGAGATTACTTCTATTGTTTTGTTTTCTATCTTTATAGTACTGTCATTGACCAAAGCCCCGGCTTCACTAATACCATTAAGTCCATGCTCGGGAGTAAAAGCCTTTCTTATATCAATATTGTTTTCCAATAATATTTGTAAAATGTGGTTGTCTCCTACAACAGAGGTATGATTGCAAACCACTGCTACTTTTTTATTTTTTATCAAAGGCAAGTATTCTTCTACTCTTGCATCAGCATTGATTATTTGAGCATACAACTCAACAACAGAAAGAAGTAACAAAAAAACAACTAAGATTCTTTTCATTGCAAAAAAAACTACTTCTTTATTATTTGTTCAACCTCTTGCTCTGTCATATTGTTGTAATCTTTGTCCTTCGGTATGCGATAATTCTTACCATTGTATTTTATATAGGCGCCATATCTACCATCTAGTACTTGTGCTCCCGAGTTAAAAGTTTTTAAAACATCTTGTTTGCTTGTTGCAGTTCTTTTGCCAGATATTATATCTAAAGCCTCCTTATCCGATAGTGAAGATATGTTTGTGTCTTTTGGTAAACGGAAGTTTTTATCTCCGTAAGAAAGGTAAAGACCAAAACGTCCGTATTTCAATTCTACATTCTTACCCTCTTTAACGCATATTGTTTTGGGCAAATCTTTTTTTATTTGCTCGGTTGTAAGTTTCTTTTCTATCAAAGGAATACATTCCTCTATTGTTATGGTATAAGGATCATAACTTTTTGCAAGAGACACATTAGTATCACCCCACTTGATATAGGCTCCAAATCTTCCTGTAGAGGCAATTACTTCTTTTTCTTTGTATTCTCCTATCTTGCGAGGTAAGGCAAAAAGACTTAAAGCCTGCTCCAATGTTATGGTAGAAATAGATTGATTTTGACGCAAAGAAGAAAACAGAGGTTTTTCCTCATCTGTGGTTTCACCTATTTGTATCATTGCTCCGTAACGTCCTATTTTAGCATAAACGTTGCGCAAAGTCTTAGGGTCTTTGCCTAAAAGTCGTTCTCCTTTTTGCTTTTCTGAATGCTCTTTGGTATAAAGGACTTCTTTCTCAAAAGGTGTATAAAAATTTTGCAACATTTTGTGCCAATCCTCTTTGCCTTGAGCAATAAGGTCAAATTGTTGCTCTATTTTTGCCGTAAAATTATAGTCTAAAATATCCTTAAAATTCTCAACAAGAAATCCATTAACTATAATACCTATATCGGTAGGAGAAAGTTTATTGGTTTGTTTGCCAAAGTTTTCTGCTTCCGTTTGTTCTAAGATATTGTTTTCTTTTAGTAACAATACTTTTATATTTCGCGTTTGAGCAGGTGTATTGCAACGTTCTACATAATCACGTTTTTGTATTGTAGAAATTGTAGGAGCATATGTGGAAGGACGACCTATACCCAAATCCTCCAATTTTTTGACCAAAGTAGCCTCATTGTAGCGAGGCAGAGGAGAAGTAAAACTTTGCTTTGCGCTACAGGTTTTTAAAGATAGGTTTTCACCCTCCTTGATTGCAGGTATAATATTTGTTTCTTCTTTTTGTTCGTCTTCCTCATCGGTGGATACAGAATAAAGTTTCAAAAAACCATCAAACAAAAGTACTTCCGCATTTGAGGTAAAATAGTAGTCCGAGTTGCTAATAGTAATTTTTATATCGGTTTTTTCCAATTTAGCCTCAGTCATTTGAGAGGCAACCATACGTTTCCAAATAAGAGAATAGAGACGAGATTGGTATCTATCTGCAGTGGCAAGTTCTTTTCTTTCTAATTGTGTAGGACGTATTGCTTCATGGGCTTCTTGCGCACCTTTGCTTTTAGTAGTAAAGTTTCTTGTTTTTAAGTACTCTGCTCCAAATTCTTTTATTATTTCCTCCTTTGCCATAGATATTGCTAACGAAGAAAGATTAACCGAATCTGTCCTCATATAGGTTATAAGTCCCTCTTCATAGAGTTGTTGAGCCACTGTCATTGTTTGTTGTACTGAAAAACCAAGTTTTCTACTTGCCTCTTGTTGTAGGGTAGAGGTAGTAAAAGGTGGTGGTGGTGATTGTTTGGCTGGTTTTTTCTCTATAGAGGAAACTGTGAAAGAGGCCTCTTTACATTTTTCCAAAAAAGCCATTGCTTCGCTTTGCTCAGAAAATTTGGTATTAAGATTTGCTTTCAAAAGACTTTTTCTATCAGAGGTCTCAAACAGAGCAGAAACTTTAAAACTTTCTGTTGTCTTAAAATTCTTTATCTCTTCCTCTCTCTCCACTATCAGCCTAACAGCAACGCTTTGTACTCTACCAGCAGAAAGAGCTGGCTTTATTTTTCTCCAAAGTATTGGTGAAATTTCATAACCGACAATTCTGTCCAATACTCTACGCGCTTGTTGTGCATTTACAAGGTTAAGGTCGATATTTCGAGGATTTTCTACAGCGTGAACAATAGCCGTTTTGGTTATCTCATTGAATACAATACGTTTGGTATCTTTGTTTTTTAGATTTAAGGCTTCTTGCAGGTGCCAAGCAATAGCCTCTCCCTCTCTATCTTCATCACTTGCCAACCAGACAACTTTTGCCTCTCTCACTGCTTTTTTTAATTCCTTAACTATTTTTTGCTTGTCTTCGGGTATAATATAATTTGGTGTAAATCCATTTTCTACATCTATGCCCAATTTGTTCTTTTCCAAATCCCTTATATGTCCATAAGAAGACTTTACTTCAAAGCCTTTGCCTAAATATTTTTCTATGGTTTTTGCCTTTGACGGCGACTCTACTATTACTAAATTCTCAGCCATATTCTTCTCCTCTTTATATTAGTAGATAAGACTTTTTATTCTTATTTACTGCAACCTTAATTGTTTTTTTTACTCTGCAAGCACAATATTTGCTTAAAAGCGGGTGCAAAATTACAAAAAAAATATAGTTTAATAAACATTGTCCTTATAGTGTGCAAGTTTGTTCAAATAAAATTATAACTCTTTCCTTTGTAAATAAATAGTTTAGTGAGAAATATATAATCCTTATTTGTATATTCATCTGACTTTTTTAGCCACTATTTTTTAGCAATCTATTAACAAAAAAAGATAGGTTTTGATACAAAAAAAGAATACTCTTAACCTATACCTATATACAAAAAAAAAGATAGGTTTGTTTCGCAACAACCTATCCAAATATACTAAAACAAAATGATTATGAAAAAATTTAAAACTAAAACACTTTTTATCTTTTCTTGCGGAAAATATAGGATTCGAACCTATGGTACAGTTGCCCGTACACTTGATTTCGAGTCAAGCCCAATCAACCACTCTGGCAATTTTCCCTATTGTATTCTCTCCTACAATCTCTCTTTTTATGTAGCGCATAAGGGATTCGAACCCTTGATTTTGAGAATGAGAATCTCACGTCCTGGACCAACTAGACGAATGCGCCATTGTTTCCTTATTTCAGTTTGCAAAATTACATCAAAAAATTGAACTACCAAAGAAATTCTTTACTTTTTTTCTTTTTTTGTATTTTTGTAAAAAAAAAGAGGAAGAATGACGGATATTATTGATTACTACACAGACGAGGAAAGATTGATTTTGTCCTCTTGCAGATTGTGTCCGCATGAGTGTGGAGTAAATAGGCTGAATAATGAGTTGGGCTTTTGCAAATTAAATGCGGATATAAATATAGCATTGGTTTGCAATCATTTGGGCGAAGAGCCTGTTGTAGTCGGACAAAAAGGAGTGTGTAATGTTTTCTTTTCTCATTGTAATTGCCAATGTGTTTATTGTCAAAATATGGCTATATCGGATAATAAAGTAATGGTAATCAATAATTTTGAGAGTGTTAGGAGTCTTATAGATAAGATAGAATCAACTTTGCAACAAAGTGAAAATATTATTGGTTTTGTTTCCCCCACACCTCATATTCCTCAAATGAAAGTAATAATAAGAGAACTTAACAAAAGAAATCTTTACCCAAAGGTTGTTTATAATACTTCCGGCTATGATAGAGTGGAGGTCCTACGAAAATTAGAGGGAGTTGTGGATGTTTATTTACCTGATTTTAAGTATGCTTATAATGAAAGTGGTTGGCTTTTTTCGAGAATAAAGAATTATAAAGATGTATGCTTACAAGCTATTAAAGAAATGTACAGACAAAAAGGCTCTTCTATTTTGACAGATAAAGAAGAAAAAATAGAAAGTGCTTTAATTATAAGGCATTTGATTTTACCTCAGCACATACAAGAGAGCAAACAAGTATTGAAAATAATAGCAGAAGAAATATCTACCTCTGTTGCTATTTCCCTTATGGGACAATACCACCCTTGTACTCACAACTCGAAACACGAAGAACTCAACAGAACCTTAAGCCCACAGGAATATAAAGAGGTAGAGGAATATTTCTATTATTTGGGTTTTTATAAAGGATGGTTGCAAGATATAAATAGCAATGACAATTACCTGCCCGATTTTAAAAGAGGAATATTTAAATAATATAAGTTTTTTCTATGCTAACCTATAAAGTTAATGGCTTTGCCCTTATAAAACAGGCTGTGCCTGA
>CAZVEO010000037.1:0-21900 GCA_964626385.1 uncultured Bacteroidaceae bacterium | reverse complement strand
CGCGTTTGGTCAGGTCAGAAAATGTTCGTAACTTTGTAAGAGAAAAAGATACCTAATAGAAAATCCCCGTTTTTTACCCTTATAACTACTTGATAATCAGTGAAAACGAATCTTCGTTTCGAGAAATCGAAACGAAGATTCGTCGAAATAAAACGAAGATTCATTTTTGTAGAATCCGCTTAAAGAAAAATTTTTCTTCAAAAAAACCTTCGAAAACGCTGAAAATGAGAAAAAAAGCCTGATTTTGACCCTTCGAAAAATGTTAAGTTGTTGATAATCAGTAGTAGCACCTTTGTTTTTTACTTTTAAATACCTATTTACGAAATTTCCCGAAAAATTTTTTTTACCTATTTTTTTGCAAGATATAAAAAAAGTAGTAATTTTGCATTCGGGTAAGTCTTATACGACCAGCTCCCTTTGAATCTCCCCAGGGCAGGAATGCAGCAAGGTACAAAAGGTTGTAGCGGTGCGATATGAGTAGCTTACCTTTCTTTGTTTAAAGTAGATTTTTTTTAAGAATATAAGATGAATATACCTGATTTTTCAAATATCACCATTAGAGATTATCTGCCACAAGTCAGAAAACTTAGCAATGGCATACCTACATATAACTTTTATAGTAATGATAGTGAAGCAGTGTATTTGAAATTTGTTTTTTACAATGCGGGCACTATATTCCAAGACAAACCCCTTGTTGCATCATATACTTCAAAGCAACTTAATAAAAATACTAAAAATTACAACTTTCAAGAATTAGCTGATGAAATAGATTTTTATGGACTAAGTTTTCTTCCACGTACTGCAATAGAAAGGACGAGTTTAGATATTTCATTTTTAAATAGATACAAAGAAAATGTATTTCCTCTTTTACAAGAAATCATTTTGTATCCTCGCTTTGAAAAAAGTAATTTGGATATAGCTCTTAGCAATGGAAAACAAAACTATTTGACCAAAATACAACAAACCAATTTTTTGGCAAATAGATATTTTATGCAAGGTATTTTTGGCAAAGATAACCCTTACGGAACGTACGCTTCTATTGAAGATTTTGACAATGTAACAACAGAGGATTTGAACGATTTTTGGCAAAAACATTATACCTTAAATCAATGTTATATAATGATGGCGGGTAATGTGGATGAAAGTATCTTTGATTTGATGAATAATTATTTTGGTAATAAAAATATTCCAACAGTATTAGAAAAGCTTAGCATAGATACTGAGCCTATAAATCAAAAGGGAATAATAAGAAATTCTTTAAATTCTGCTATGCAATCCTCTATTATTATGGGGAAAATTATGCCAAAAATAGACCATGAGGACTACATACCTTTGGCTGTGTTGAATTGTATTTTGGGAGGTTATTTTAATTCTCGTCTAATGTCTAACATAAGAGAGGACAAAGGCTATACTTACGGAATAGATTCTTCTCTTGTACCTTTTAGATTTGGTAATATTATGGTTGTAGCGAGCGATGTAGCAATGGACAAAGAGAACCAAACTATAGAAGAAATATTTAAGGAAATGACCATTTTACAAAATAAAGAAGTTCCTCAAAACGAACTTTCTATTGTTAAAAACTATCTAACGGGAGAAATGCTTCGCTCAACGGATGGAGTATCTGAGATATGTGAAAACTATGAATACATATTACGCAACAACCTAAGACAAGACTATAACTCCTATATGATAAACCAAATAAGAAATATTACACCCGCAACAATAAGAAAAACTGCACAAAAATACTTATCACCTGATAGTTTTCTTTGCTCTATAGTTGGCAAATAAAAAAAATATTGCATTATGAGAAAAAACCTGTTTTTTGTATTAGTATTGCTTTTGACCTTTGGCACAAAGGCTCAAGAGAAAACATTTAACGTTTTGGTACACAATCGTACTCATTTACAAACAAGAACGGAGTATTCCCAAAAAGTACTTTTTCCCTTAAAAGACAAAAAGATAAAAGATATTACTTTAGATTTTTCCTTGAATTGTCCAGAGAAAAAATGTTCTGATTGGGATTATGCTATAAATATTTTGTTAAGGACATCAAACGATAAAGATACCACAAATTATCAACTTGGCAGAATGATTACACCTTACTCGGGTTGGTATAATCAAGGGGAAAATGCAAGCAAATGGGACTATCATATAAAATGGAACATTACAGAATACTTGCCTTTATTGAAAGATAGCGTTGAAATAATTATTTGTTATGAAGGTTATCAAGATGGTTTTCTTGCTTCAACCGACTTTGTCTTTACCGAATATACTCCAAAAGAAAAAGCGACTGAATTTATTCAAACAAAAAATGTTTATTTTGGTTACTATCCCTTTGGAAGAGAAGACTCCTCTATAAACACTTTTTTGCCTCAAAAGACAATAAGCATACCAAAGGGTACAAAAAAAGTTTTATCGCGTATGACTATATCAGGACACGGTGGAGATGGAATGAATGCTGCTGCCGAATTTTTGGAAAAATCTTATACATATGTTGTCAATAGTAATATTGTTAGTAGACAAAGTATTTGGAGAGATGATTGCGGTTGCAACCCTATACAGCCACAAGGTGGAACTTGGATATATAATCGCTCTGGCTGGTGTCCGGGAACAAAGGTCAATGAATATTATTATGATTTGACACCTTATATAAAGAATAATCTACTGACAATAAATTTGTATTTTGATTACTACAATGGACAGAACTCAGGTGAAGCTGGTTATCAAATAGCAAATGACTTGTTTTTTATAAATAACAAAGACTATAAACATAAAGAAATAAAAGAAGAAAGAGATTTTAAACTAAAGCCTATTTCTTTGCCCGAGGAATTTATTTTGGTTTTTAAAACCAACAGTGACGCAAGAAACAAATGGTATATTAAAAAAGGAGATTCCTTGAATACGAAACTTTATGAGCAGAGTATATTAAAACCAAACAAAGTATATTCTCATAAAATCAAATTGGAAAAAGGAGAAAACTATGTTTTAAGAGTGGAGGATGAAGATTGCGATGGGCTTTCATGGTGGGCAAATCAAGAACAAGGAGATGGTTATGTGCTTATTTATGATAAAGATAGTAGCGAGTTGTTGTATGCCTTCGAACCTGACTTTGGTTGCAAGATACATCAAAGTTTTTCCATTACAGATAAGGAATTAGAGTACTCTGAAAACAAACTCATTGCTTTGCAAGATAAGGAGAAAAAAGAGTTTCGTATTATTTTCTTTAGCAAATCAAAAGACAAGTTAAATGTAACTATTAGCAATAGAAAAACCAGCAACGAAATTTATAATAAATCATTTGAGGAAAATAACAAACACGACGTAACTGTAGACTGTAAAGATTTTGAAAAAGGTGTTTATGTAGCAAAAATAACTTGCAACAATTATTCGGAGTATAAAATATTTAGAATTTTAGAATAAAAAAAACAATAAAAAAATATATTTAGCGTTTGCAAAGTAAAGGAGTATGAGCATAAGACTCATATATATTTTATAACTTTAAATTTAAAAATAAAAACATGGCAAAAGTACATATCTTTAACGCAGGTCCTTGCGTTTTACCAAAAGTCGCAACTGAGGCTACAAGAAAAGCAATAGAAAATTTTGACAACACAGGTGTTGGTTTGTTGGAGATTTCTCACCGTACACCAGGTTGGGAAAGAATAATGAGCGAAACTGTTCAATTGTGGAGAGATTTGCTTAACATACCAGAGAATTATAAAATAATATTCCTTGGTGGTGGTGCTTCAACTCAGTTTTTCACCGTTCCTGCTAACCTTTTGAATAAAAAAGCTGCTTATTTGCAGACAGGTGTTTGGGCAAAAAAAGCTGCTAAAGAGGCTAAAATATTTGGTGAAACAGTAGTGGTTGCTTCTTCTGAGGACAAGAATTATTCTTATATTCCAAAAGATTACACTATTCCTGCAGATGCTGATTATTTCCACATTACAACAAACAACACTATTTACGGTACAGAAATAAAAGAAGATATGGACTGCCCTGTTAACCTTGTTGCAGATATGTCTTCTGATATTATGTCTCGTCCTGTTGATGTTACAAAATATGCTCTTATCTATGGTGGAGCGCAAAAGAATGTTGGTCCTGCAGGTGTTACATTTGTTATAGTTAGAGAGGATGTTCTTGGTAAAATAACTGATAGAAAAAATCTTCCTGTTTTGCCCACAATGGTAGACTATCGTACTCATATAGAAAAAGAAAGTATGTTTAATACTCCTCCTGTAAGTGCTATATTTGTTATGCACGAAACTCTTAAATGGTTGAAAGACAATGGAGGAATAGAGTGGATACAAAAACG
Source organism: uncultured Bacteroidaceae bacterium (assembly GCA_964626385.1). Lineage (GTDB taxonomy): Bacteria > Bacteroidota > Bacteroidia > Bacteroidales > P3 > Scybalousia_A. The sequence continues at coordinate 17,585 of CAZVEO010000037.1, read as the reverse complement.
CAACCAAGAAAAAGCTGATATGCTTTACAACGAAATAGACCGCAACAAAATGTTTGTAGGTACTGTTGCAAAAGAAGACCGTTCTTTGATGAATGTTTGTTTCGTTATGGCAAAAGGTTACGAAGACAAAGAAAAAGAATTTATGGAATTTGCTAAATCACAAGGTATGATAGGTATCAAGGGACATAGAAGTGTTGGTGGTTTCCGTGCTTCTTTGTACAATGCTTGTGAAGTAGAAGACGTTAAGGCTTTGGTTGATTGCATGCAAGAGTTTGAAAAGAAAAATGCATAAGTCATAACTTTAATACAAAATAGCGAGGAAAGACTTTGGAAGTCTTTCCTTGCTGTTGTTTTTTATCTATGGAAAAAGGCAAAATATTATATTTTAGAGAAATAGTATTGCCTTTTGTCGTAGCAGTAAAAATAAAAAGAATATAATGAAAACTATTAAAGAATTACAAGATATTGCAACTCAAATACGTAGAGATGTTTTGCGTATGATACATTCTGCCAATTCAGGACATCCGGGTGGAAGTTTGGATTGTGCTGATTTGATGACTGCTCTATATTTTGAAATAATGGATATAAGTGTAGCGAATTTTACTCGCGAGGGCAAAGGAGAGGATATGTTTTTTCTTAGTATAGGACACATTGCTCCGGTTTGGTATTCTGTTTTGGCCCGTAGAGGATATTTTTCTATAAAAGAATTGGCAACTCTTAGACAAATGGGCTCTCGCTTGCAAGGACACCCTTCTTATCATTTCAAATTAGAAGGAGTACGAGTAGCAAGTGGTTCTTTGGGACAGGGTATGAGCGTAGGAGTAGGCGCTGCTTTGGCTAAAAAAATGGACAAAGACAATAAACTTGTTTTTACTCTGCACGGAGATGGAGAAATAGAGGAGGGACAAATATGGGAAGCCGCTATGTTTGCAGGAGCTAATAAAGTGGATAATCTTATTTCTATCATAGATGTTAACCATGCTCAAATAGATGGCAGAACGGAACAAGTTTGCGACTCATCCTCTTTAAAAGAAAAGTTTCTATCCTTCAAATGGGAAGTCAAGGAATGCAAAGGCAATGATATGCAAGAACTTGTAAACACCCTGAAAGAATGTAAAGCAAGTTGCTATAAGGGTAAACCTATAATGCTTTTGATGAATACTAAGATGGGATTTGGTGTTGATTTTATGTTGGATGACAATGGTTGGCATGGCAAAGCACCTAATGACGAACAAACACAAAAAGCCCTTGCACAATTACAAGAAACTTTAGGAGATTATTAATTATGAATACTATTCAATGTTTGATGTATTGTGTCAAAAGAAGTAAGAGAAAAATAAATTATTTCTCATTATTGGCTATACGTCATACATTGTGTTTGATTGTTTTGTTTTTACCACTGTTAGTTTTTGCTCAGCCAAAGGGGGTTAAGATAACCAAGAATACCTATAGTGAAAAGACCAAAATTCTTTTTATTGTGGATTGTTCTTACAATATGTATGAAAAATGGCAAAGCGAAAGCAAAATAAAAATAACCCAAAATCTTATCTCCAATATTATAGACACTCTTTCTTTGCAAGATGGGGTAGAATGTGCTTTGAGAGTTTTTGGCAGTGAAAAGGATTATTCTCTTACCGACTGTGAGGATACCCGTTTATTAGTGCCTTTTTATAGGTTAAATTCAGATGCTTTGAAAACAAAAATCAAAGGTTTGGTACCCAAAGGTACTTCTGCTGTAAGCAGTGCTATGGAAAAAATCAAAGACGATTTTCCTACAGAAAAAAACAGCAGAAACATTGTTATCATGATACTTAACAACGTAGACCGCTGTGGAGGAAACTTATCTTTGATTTCGCAACAATTACAGACACAAGGCACAATGCTAAAACCTTTTATTGTGGGCATAAATAGAGGAATGAAAGATTTTTATCAAAATGTTGGTTCTTATTATGAGGCAAACAATGAGGTAGAATTTTCCAAAATAATAAACAATATAGTAAAGCAGGCTCTTTACAATACTACGGTTCAGGTCAATCTTTTAGACTCCTATATGGAAACCACAGAAACCAATTTGCCAATAACTTTTTCAGATAGCAAAAGCAAACAAACGAGATATAGTTTTGTACATACTTTTAATGATAAAGGTATATCGGACACTGTGTTTATAGACCCATTGACAGAATATGATATTGTTGTGCATACTATTCCTCCTGTTAGAAAAGAAAATGTAAAAATAGTTGCAGGCTCGCATACAATTATTCCTATAAAAGTTCCTCAGGGTAGTTTGCTAATTAAATTTGCTTCAAATAAAAACGATTTGAATATAAAAACATATCCTGTAATTGTAAGGAAAACTAATGAGCAACAACCCCTAAACCTACAAAAGATAAATAAAAAAGAAAAATATCTTGTGGGCAACTATGATTTGGAAGTATTGTCTTTACCTCGTCTAAATATAGACAGCGTAGAAATAGGACAATCTTCGCTTACCACAGTAGAAATACCACTTGCGGGGGTTTTGACTTTGGATAAGGGAAGAGATAATATAACAGGAGCCTTGTTTGTAAAGGAAAAGGATAATTTGATTTGGGTGTGCAATCTTAATAATGAAAAAATAAAAGAAAATATAGAACTTTTGCCTGGTGTTTATGTGTTGGTTGCTAAGTCTATCAACGCAACAAAAACAACCGAAAGCATAACACAAGAAATTAAAATAGAATCAGATAAAACAACAAATGTAACTTTATTTGCAAGTAAAGAAAAAAAGAAGAAATGAAAAAATATAAGATATTAGCAGAAAAGGATACTCGCTCGGGCTTTGGTGAAGGGTTGGTTGAGGCTGGAAAAGAGAACCCTAATGTTGTTGCTTTGTGTGCAGATCTTAGTCCAAGCGTCAGAATGGATTTGTTTCAAAAAGAATTTCCAGAGCGTTTTATAGAGGTAGGTATTGCAGAAAGCAATATGGTAAGCATTGCTTCGGGTATGGCTCTTAGCGGAAAGGTTCCTTTTGTTGGCTCTTTTGCAGCTTTTTCTACGGGTAGAACATACGACCAAATACGCCAAAGCGTAGCCTATTCCGATACTAATGTAAAGATAGCAGGCTCACACGCAGGATTAACTTTAGGAGAGGATGGTGCAACTCATCAAATTTTGGAAGATATTGGACTTATGAAAATGTTGCCAAATATGACAGTTATCAATCCTTGTGATTTTACTCAAGCCAAACAAGCTACAATAGCGGCTGCAAAACATATTGGTCCTGTCTATATACGTTACGGCAGACCTAAGGTGCCCGTTTTTCTTACTAAGGATACTCCTTTTGAAATAGGCAAAGCTCTCTTATTGAATGAAGGAAAAGACGTAAGTATTTTTGCCACTGGACATTTGGTTTGGCAAGCCATACTTGCGGCACAAGAATTGGAGAAAGATGGCATACAAGCCGAAGTTATAAATATACATACCATAAAACCTTTGGATACAGAGGCTATTTTAAAATCTGTAAGAAAAACAGGTTGTGTTGTGTCTTGCGAAGAACACGAATACAATGGAGGCTTAGGAGATAGTATAGCACAACTTTTGGCAAGAAATCTTCCTACACCTATGGAATACATAGGAGTTGATGATAAATTTGGTGAATCTGGCAAACCTATGCAACTTATGGAAAAATATGGTTTGGATGCAAAAAACATTGTCCTTGCTGTTAAAAAAGTATTAGCAAGAAAAAGTAAATAAGTGCTAAAAAATAAATATATAAAACTTGCTTGGGTATGCAAAATAAAAATTGTTTGCCCAAACAAGTTTGGTTTTTTTTAATAATATTTTAAAGAAAAAACATTATGCCTACAATAGCCTTTCATACGCTTGGTTGTAAATTAAATTTTGCAGAAAGTTCTGACCTTTTGCGTAAATTTGTTGCCGAAGGTTATAAAGAAGTGTCTTTTAAGGAAAAGGCAGATGTTTATGTTATAAATACTTGTACTGTTACCGCCATAGCAGAAAAAAAATGCAGAAATGCCGTACGTCAAGCCCATATGATTAACCCTCAAGGACTTATTGCTGTTATAGGGTGCTTTGCACAAGTCAATGCAAAGGAAATAGAAAAAATTGAAGGTGTAAATCTTATTCTTGGCAACGATAACAAACATTTGCTTTTGGATAAGGTAAAACAATGGAACAGAACCTTAGAGTTGCAAAATTTTGTCAAAGATATTTCTCGTTTACACACTTTCTATTCCTCAGTTTCTTTTTCTGATAGGACAAGAGGTTTTCTTAAGGTACAAGATGGTTGCGACTATTTTTGCACCTACTGCGAAATACCTTTTGCACGCGGACGCTCTAGGTCATGTAGTATTGAGCAAGCCTTACAAGATGCACTATTGCTCGCCAAAGAAAACAAAAAAGAAGTTGTTTTAACGGGAGTAAACATAGGAGATTTTGGTAAAGGAACAAAGGAAACTTTTTTTGACCTTATTAAAGAATTAGACAAAATAGAGGAAATAAAAAGATATAGAATTTCCTCTATAGAGCCAGACTTGTTAAGTAAGGAGATTATTGATTTTTGTGCTTCATCTCATTCCTTTATGCCTCACTTTCACATACCTTTGCAAGCAGGTAGCGACAAAGTTCTCAAACTTATGAAAAGAAATTACAACACCGCTCTTTTCAAAGATAAAGTTATGTATATCAAAGAAAAGATGCCAAATTGTTTTATTGCTTGCGATGTTATGACGGGGTTTAATGGAGAAGGCGAAAAAGAATTTGAGGAAAGTTTTAACCTTCTACGTTCTTTGCCCATAGCCTTTATACATGTATTTACTTATTCTGAAAGACCTGATAGTTGGGCAAAAAATCTAAGTGAAAAAGTTCCTATTAGAAAAAGAAAAGAAAGAAGCGAGTTGTTGCAACAACTCGCTATAGAGAAAAAACACAATTTCTATCTTACAAATATTCATCAAAAAACCAATGTACTTTGGGAAGAAAGCCAAAAAGATGGGTATATGTATGGTTTTACAGATAACTACATAAGAGTACGCACTTCCTTTGATGCAAATAAGGTCAACACCATAGAATCCATTGTTTTGGAAAAATTATCCATTGACAAAGAGTTTTTTGAAGTATAAGTCGTGTAGTTTATTTTATTATATCTATCTTTGTGTATGGAGCAGAAATGTTTTCTTTTCTTAAATAGTTGTACACCTCTTTATTTAGATAATCATTAACATCCCAATAGTCAGAAGTTTTACACCAAACTCTAATATCCAAACTTACCGACCCGTTGTTTATCACAGTTACCAAAGCAGGTGGCTTAGATTCTTTAAATATCTTATCGTTAGCCTCTATTATGGTTTTTATCCCTTGTTTTACCTCTTCAACATCAGTTCCCAAAGCCATTACAGGGCTAACCGTAACACGTCTTTCATCCATTGTGCTGTAATTAGTAATGTTACCACCTGAAAGCGTTCCATTTGGCAAAGTGATTACCTTGTTATCTGTCGTGTTGATAACAGTGGAAAATATTTTGATACTTGTTACCGTACCTTCATAACCTTGAGTAGCAATATAGTCGCCAAGTTTAAAAGGACGAAAAACCAAAATAACAATTCCTCCTGCAACATTTTGTATTGTACCACTTAGAGCCATACCAACAGCCAAACCTGCCGCTCCTAAAATAGCAACAAAGGAGGTCATAGGAATACCCAAGTAACCAATAAGGGCTATGATTAGCAAGATTTTTAGTCCTATGCTAACTATTGAAAGTATAACCGGACGCAATGTGGGGTCAAGATTATGTTTATCAAACGCTTTTTTCAATTTGTTTTTAATAAATTTTATAACCTTAAAACCTACCCAAAGAACTATTAATGCAATAATTATTTTCTGTATTGCATTAATTCCGTTTTGAGCGCACCATTGTATAATTCCGTTAATTATATCACTCGGTGCGTTTTCTGCTTTTACAGTTGTGTCTAAAAATAACATAATATTTTACTCTTATCTTTTTATTTATTATTTTTTCATTATCAGATAATAGAGTATTACAAGTTACTGGGAGTCTTTTTCATCATATATCTCATAAAGAAAGTTATTATAAGGATAAATTTTTGCGTGTATAGTTTTTATATTATCATACATTAAAGTTTTCAATTCCTCAACATTTTCTTTTTTACTCGCCGAAATAAAAACAGAGGGACAATCGTTTTTTGCCATCCAAGTTTGTTTTAACTCATCAAGAGAAAAATTGATTTTTTCCTTAGGAGTCAAATCATCCTCATCTTTCTTTATATATGTGTAATTATCTATTTTATTAAATACCAATATTGTGGGTTTGTCCACCGCTCCTATTTCTTTGAGTGTATTGTTTACTATATTTATTTGGTTTTCAAAATCAGGGTGAGAAATATCTACCACATGAATCAACAAATCGCTTTGAGATACCTCATCTAATGTACTCTTAAAACTTTCCATAAGAGTTTGTGGCAGTTTTCTTATAAAACCAACCGTATCTGTCAATAGAAAAGGAAGATTTTCTATTACAACTTTGCGTATGGTTGTATCCAAAGTGGCAAACAATTTATTTTCTGCAAAAACCTCTGATTTGCTTAATAAGTTCATCATTGTAGATTTGCCTACATTGGTATAACCAACTAAAGCAACTCTTACCAAACTCTCTCTGTTTTTTCTTTGCAAAGTTTTTTGTTTATCTAACTTTACCAATTTTTCTTTCAATAAAGATATTTTTGAAAGCAATATTCTGCGGTCGGTTTCTATTTGTGTTTCTCCCGGTCCTCTCATATTCAAACCTCCTTTTTGTCTATCCAAATGAGTCCACATCCTTGTCAATCGTGGCAACATATATTTGTATTCTGCCAAGGCTACTTGAATTTTTGAATGTGAGGTTCTTGCTCTTTTAGCAAAAATATTGAGTATTACCTGGGTTCTGTCCAAAATATTGCAAGATAATATCTTCTCTATATTTCTTAATTGTGAAGGCGACAATTCATCATCAAAAATAACCCATTCTATTTCTTTTTCTATTATATATGCTTTTATTTCTTCCAATTTGCCCGTACCAACGTATGTCCTGCTATCAACCATAGGCAAACGTTGAAAGAATTTTTTCTCTGCCGTAGCATCCAAAGTTTCTACCAAAAAGGCTAACTCGTCTAAATATTCTTTAAGGTTATCGTCCGAAACGTATGGAGTCTGCACAGCAACAAGCACGCACCTATCTCTTTGTTCTGTCATTTTTTATTTGATTAATAATCTATCTGCCTAAGGGCTTCATTTAAAGAGGTTTTTTTATCTGTGCTTTCTTTTCTTTTGCCTATAATCAAAGCACAATTTATATTGTATTTGCCTGCAGGAAATTCTTTTGTAATACTACCCGGCACAACCACAGCATTTGGAGGTACAAAACCTTTATATTCTTTTTTTTCTGAAGAAGAAACATCTATTATTTTTGTTGAAGCTGTTATTACAGTACCTGCTCCAAGCACAGCACCCTCACAAATTCTTGCTCCCTCCACAACTATACATCTTGAACCTATAAAACAATCATCCTCCACTATCACAGGCTTTGCCCCTATAGGTTCTAATACTCCTCCTATACCAACACCTCCTGCCAAATGTACATTTTTACCTATTTGAGCGCAAGAACCAACAGTTGCCCAAGTATCAACCATTGTACCGCTATCCACGTATGCTCCTATATTTACGTATGAAGGCATAAGTATCACCCCATGTGCTACAAAGGCTCCATATCTTGCCACAGCAATAGGCACCGCCCTTACTCCCCATTCCAAATAATCTTTTTTTGTAGGAATCTTATCTGCAAATTCTAAATCACCCGCTGTTATCTTCCTCGTTCTACTTATAGGGAAATAAAGAACTATTGCTTTTTTTATCCATTCATTAACATGCCATTGGTCTTCTTTTTTTTCACAAACCCTTATTTCTCCCCTATTCAATAGAGCTATAGTATCATTTATTGCGTTGATGGTGTGTTTTTCTTTCAACAACTCTCTGTTTTCCCATGCTTGCAAAATAATTTGTTCATCTTTCATAAGGCCAATCATTTTTTTGCAAAGTTAAGAAAAAAATCAAATACTCATAATACCAAATCAATACAAACTCCATACAAAACACCCACAGGCTTAACCTATTTTTTTTAATGACACACCCACAGGGTGTTTTATAATGCAAAGCCGTTAAGACAAAGTAATACGCTTTGCCTCTATGCTAACCCATAACAACCTATGCTAACTTATAACAACCTACAATAACTCACAACAATATAATTCTCAATCTATTGTCTTATTATTTTGTGGGTGGTTTGGTTTTTGGAGGTTTGGACTTTTAGTAGATAAGAGCCTTGAGGGTATTGTTGCAAATCTATTTTGTAGTTATAGGTTTTTACTGCCTTTTCTTGCAAAAGTTTACCACTCTCATCATATAAAAATATTCTCTCTATCCTATAACCACTATTTATATTTACTTCATTTTCCGTAGGATTTGGAAAAACTCTAACCGATTCTAAATCACCTACACTATTCAAGTCTGAAGCATTGTTATCCGCAAGAATAGGAAATAAATATAAAGCAGTAATAGTATCTGATTGTTGAGGTGAGTGTTGATTAGTAAGACAGTAACGCCATTCATTTTCATAACCTCCACGTTCCAAAGGGTATAATTCTGTGCCAGGCATACATGTTGTATTTCCTGCTATATGAGAGTCAATGGTATAATTTATAGGGTAAAAAACAGAGTCGGGTGTATGATAAACAATATAGAATTTACCTGATATTGTCAGTGGTTCATTAAAAAACCTTTCAGTATATTTATAATATAAAAAACTACCATTAATACTAGGACTGCCATCAATATAAAAATCGTAATATATATGAGGAATGGTTGTATCTGTTATATCAATTGACCTAAGTACTGTGGTTAGTGTAGAGTCCCATATCTCAAAATACCATCTGCAACTATCTTGAAATTGTTCAGATACATAATGACCTACAAAACCTGATATACCAGCAATGGTTATTGGTGTATTAATATAGTATGGTTGTGCAAAGTCAACTAAAATATTTGACTGACTAGCTGGAGAGTATCTAGATGAAGTTTCTTTTATATGAATACCTTGTCCCGAATTTATTTTATAATAACTATAAGAAATACCGTTTGCAAAACCTGTAGCCCACTCAACAATATCCAAATTAATGCCTTCTCTACTACAATGATTAAATAAATATCTATTCTCATACTCTCTATAATTTAGACTATCGGAGGTAACATTAATAATTTGTGCATTAATACATAGAGATGTACAAATAACTAAAAATAATAAAACTATTTTTTTCATAATGATAATTTTTTAATTACTAATATTATTTAATTTTTCATTGCTACAAAATTATATATTTTTTCAATACCGACCAAGAAAAAAACTTTTTTTCAGACACAGCCTGTTTTATACGAGCAAAGCCACACACACACAGGGTGGTTTGCAATACACTCAAGCGTTTTATAGATAAGCCTCAGGCTACACCCACAGGGTGTTTTTGGAGCATAGCCGTTACTTTTATAGGTTATCACAGGTTGTTTAAGGAAAATTAGGTTTATTGACATGGTATAGTTTCGTTTGTGGAAAGTATGAAAACAGAGTGTTGATTATTTCTTTTTCCCAATTCAATAGCCTCCTTGAGCATTGATTATTGAAATAAGGTATCGCTATCAAAATAATACAATCCATTTTCTATATTAAGCCATACTCCTAACAAACCATAATGAGAAAAAGCGTGAGAAAGAGCTTTTTTTAGCCCTTTTTTGCCAAAACAATTTTGAGTTTCCTCGTAAGCCACAACAATACCTTTCTTTGGCACTTGTTTTGTCTTGACATAAATGGTAAACCCGCTTTTATTTAGTTGGGAATATTCATAAAACCATTCAACATCATCATTCAAATTCTTCTCATTTTTTTCTGAGCAAGAATAAAAACACAATATTGAAATTAGAAAGACTATGCTTATTGGATGCAAATTCATAGTAGACAACGGCTTTTTATCACGCATAAATTATAATATCAAATGATTTTTTGTCTATAATAAAAAGCCGTTGTTATATAAGAATAATACTTATAAAAAATTATTTTATAAAACCTTGTTGTTTTAAGAAAGCCTCGTTGGTTGGTTCTTTGCCACGAAAAGCCTTATATAATTCCATTGGGTTTTTGCTACCGCCCCTTGCAAGTATATTCTTACGAAATGATGAAGACACCTCGGGATTGAAAATTCCCTTTTCTTTAAAAGCTTCCCACGCATCTGCTGCTATTACTTCACTCCATTTATAACCGTAGTAACCTGCCGCATAACCTCCGCCAAAAATATGAGAAAACTGCGTACTCATACAGCAACCTTGTATCATAGGCATAAGTTCTGCTTTTTTTGAAGCAATTGCCTCTATGGCAATAACATCTCCCTCGTATTGCTTTTCCATAGAGTGCCACTCCATATCTAATTCTCCAAAGAATAATTGTCGTATGGACAACCATCCTGCGTTGTATTGTTGTGCTGAGCGTATTTTATCAATGTATTCTTGTGGTATTTTATCTCCGGTTTTGTAATGTACTGCAAACAAGTCCAAAAATTCTTTTTCGTAAGCATAGTTTTCCATAAATTGACTCATTACCTCAACAAAATCATGGGCAACATTAGTACCCGATAAAGATTGATAAGTACCTTCAGTTAGAATACCATGCAAGCAATGTCCAAACTCGTGCAAAAATGTTGTTACCTCGTCAAAGGTAAGTAGGGAAGGAGTTTTTTTTGTCGGCTTAGAAAAATTGCAAACTAATTGCACCAAAGGTCGTATTTCTTGGTTATTTACTTTGCTCTCCTCTCTAAAAGATGTCATCCAAGCTCCACTCCTTTTACTCTCTCGTGGGAAAAAGTCCATATAAAGCACTGCCATAAAACGATTTGATTTCTTTTCCCAAACCTCATAAACAGTAACATCCGGGTGATAAGTGGAGATTTCTTTATTTTCTCTAAATTCTAAGTCATAAAGTTTGCCTGCAAGAGTAAAAATTCCGTTTCTTACATATTCAAGATTGAAATATGGTTTTAGTAACTCGGGAGATATATCATATTTTTCTTTTCGTAATCTTTCAGACCAATAAGAATAGTCCCAACGATTTAATTTATCTGTAAATCCATGTGCTGAGGCGTAATCTTGTACTGCTTGCAAATCCTTCTCTGCAAAAGGCATAGAAATATTAACCAAATCATCAAGAAATTTATTTACAGCCTCTGGTTTTGCTACCATTTTATCTTCTAATTGATACTCTGCAAAAGACTTGTAGCCTAGAAGATTGGCTATTTTTAAACGCAAATTTGCTATATCTTTGAGTACCTGTTTATTGTCATTGGTATCATTGTGATTGCCTATGGAATTGTAGGCTTTCCACATTTTTTCTCTCAATTCTCTGTTTGGACAATAGGTTATGAAGGCAGAATAAGAAGGATAGTCCAAAGTAAATACATAGCCTTTCATTTTGCGATTTTGAGCTTCTTGCTTTGCAGATTCTAAGGCATACTGTGGCATACCTTCCAAATCTTTTTTATCTGTAACATTAAGAGAAAAAGAATTGTTATCTTTTAAAGCGTTTTGATTAAACTTGAGTGTAAGAATACCCAACCCTTCAGTTGCCTTTCTATACTCTTCTTTGTCTTTTCCTTTTAACAAAGCACCGTTTTGTATAAAGCCTTTATATACTTTGTCCAAAAGAGTTCTATCTTCGGTGGTTAGTTTCAAATCATCTCTTTGGTCATAAACTATTTTTACTCTTGCAAAAAGTTGGGCATTCATACTTACATCGTTTGCGTATTGAGTAAGAATTGGACTTAAATCTTGGCAAATTTGTTGCATATTTTCGTCAGTACAAGCCTCATTAAGATTAAACAAAACACCAGATACTTTATCCAAAAGCCTTCCGCTCTGCTCATATGCTACTATTGTATTCTCAAAAGTAGGCGTTTTGGTGTTGTTTACTATTGCATTAATATCTTGTTTTGCTTTCTCTATTGCGTAGAGCATTGCAGGGCGGTAATGTTCTGTCTTTATAAGATTAAAAGGTGGTGTTTGATAAGGAGTCATCCACTGCATAACCAAAGGGTTAGTACTTTTTATATTTTCCATTTCTTCTTTTGTCATTTGCGCCGATAACACAAAAGTTATTAGCAAGGTTATTACTAAAAAAATATTCTTTTTCATAACTAAGTCTTAATATGTTTTTTGCTATACTTCTGTTACAAATAAATATAACTCCTTTATCTCCTCGCTTATAAGTTTTCCCGAACGTATACTCACCAACCACTCTGGAGGAGTCTCAGGTAGAATACTTAATATTTCTTTATAAGAATTAAAAATTTGGTTGGTTGTTGCTATAATTATAAGAATAGGAGGAAAATGTATCAAATTGCTTCCTATTCCTTGTAAAGAACTCAAAATAATACTGCCCGAGCGTGCCACTATGCCTTGGCAAAGTGATATACCTACCTTTGCGTTTTTAAGATTGGTTTGCGTTTTTATATCATAACTATCCAAAAAAGCCCATAAACTTTGAGAAAAAGATTCTATATTAGTCCATCCCCTAAACGCTATAAGATTTTTTAAACTACTGATAAGTTCTTCTTCATTTTGATAATAGTAAAACTTGCCACCTTCGGCGGATAGTTTTTCTGCAAATAAAACAACAGGGTCATCAGACTGAACATAGATACTATTTTGAATTTCTGAAACTGCAATCGGTGTTTGAACATTCGAAATAGAAGCTCGTAGCAATTTTAGTATCTTTTCTTTGTCCGATAATACCTTCATTTTTATTATAATTTTTCTTTCTTGTTAGTTTTCTTGTTTAAACTCAGTTGTTGTATTATTGTTTTGATTATCTTGAGTTTCTGGCTTTACTCCTTCAATATTATCCTCCCACTTTCTTGGACCAAAAATTGCTTGTACATCCTCTCTAAAAATAACTTCCTTATCCCTTAGCAACTCAGCCAAAACTCTCAAATTATCTTTATTTTCCTTTAATATTTCGCAAGCTCTGTCGTAGGCTTGCCTCAAAAGCATATCTACTCTTTCGTCTATAAGCTCAGCAGTTTTTTCAGAAAACTGTCTTTGCATAGAGTACTCGCTTTGCCCAGTGGAGTCAAAATAACTTCTATTGCCAACTTTTTCGTCCAAACCATAATATTTAACCATGGCAGTAGCCATTTGAGTTGCACGTTCCAAATCGTTTAATGCTCCAGTAGAAATATCACCAAAAGTCAATTGTTCTGACGCTCTACCTCCCAACAAAGAAATTATTTGTTCCATCATTTGCTCTTTTGTGGTAATCTGTCTCTCCTCAGGTATATACCACGCTGCCCCTAAAGCTCTTCCTCGCGGTACTATGGTTACCTTTAATAAAGGATTGGCATATTCCAACATCCAACTAACAGTTGCATGGCCAGCCTCGTGGAAAGCAATTCTTTCTTTTTCCTTAGGGGATATTATTTTGCTCTTTTTCTCCAAACCTCCTATTATTCTATCTACTGCATCAAGAAAATCTTGTTTGCCTATAACTTGTTTGCTTCTACGAGCAGCGATAAGAGCCGCTTCGTTGCAAATATTTGCTATGTCAGCACCTGAAAAACCCGGCGTCTGTTTTGCTAGGAATCCAACGCTAACTTCATTAGTGTCAAATTTAAGGTTTTTCATATGTACTTTAAATATAGCCTCACGTTCTTTAACCTCAGGTAATTCTACATATATCTGCCTGTCAAAACGTCCAGCTCTCAGTAAGGCTTTGTCCAAAATATCAGCCCTATTGGTTGCTGCCAACACTATTACTCCTGCGTTTGTACCAAAGCCGTCCATTTCGGTTAATAACTGATTAAGAGTGTTTTCTCTCTCATCATTTGCTGCTCCAAAAGCATTCTTGCCCCTTGCTCTACCTATAGCATCTATTTCATCTATGAATATAATACAAGGAGCTTTTGATTTGGCTGTATTAAACAAATCTCTAACTCTTGAGGCTCCTACACCTACAAACATTTCTGTAAAATCACTACCGCTCATAGAAAAGAAAGGAACCTTTGCCTCTCCTGCTACTGCTTTGGCAAGTAGGGTTTTACCCGTACCCGGAGGACCTACAAGTAAGGCTCCTTTTGGGATTTTTCCTCCAAGTTTGGTATACTTTTCTGGATTTTTCAAAAAATCAACTATTTCCATGACCTCTATTTTGGCTTCTTCCAAGCCTGCAACGTCTGAAAATGTTACGTGGGTATTTTGGTCTTTATCGTATAGTTTTGCTTTTGACTTGCCAACAGAGAAAAGACCAGATAAGCCACCGCCTCCTCCATTGCCACTTCCTCTACCTACAACTCTAAAGAACAATACCCATATTATGATTATAAACAATGTGGAAATAATCCAACCCGAATTTTGCAACCAAAAACTGCCTCTGTTTTCTGAAACAGGGTTGATGTGATTTTTTGCAATTATATCGGCTTTTTGACTTTCGGTTAGTCCTTTGCTCAAAGTATCCTCTATTGTCCATTGATTTGAAATCAAGTCCAATTGTTGTCTAAAATCATCAAAAGTAACGAACTTGTAGATATAACTTGCATTTAATTTGTTCAAATCTGTGCTATTGTTGGAAAATAGACCACCATCGTTTTTATAAACATCATTATATAAGGTATCTCCTCTGCTAATGGCTTCTGGTTTTATAAATATTTCTGCATATTCCTTGTTAACAACCTTTATATTAGAAAAATCTCTTTGCAATAAAACTTTTTGTGCTTTTTCCCAAGAAACTTCTCTGCTTACGCTACTTTTTGAAATACCATCGCCCGAAGTCCAAACCCAAATGATTATAGCCAAAAGTATTATGTAAATCCAATAAATATTAAATTTTGGCTTTTTGCCTTTGATTTTAGAGATATTATTTTTTTGTTGATTTTGTCTTTGTTCCTGTGCCATAAAGTTAAAAACTATTCTTGATTTTCAAAATGAGTTTGTTTTACATCGTTCCACATACTTTCAATATTGTAGAACTCACGTGTCTCTTGTAAAAATATATGTATTATAGTGTCAAAATAATCTAACAATATCCATTGACAATTTTGCAAACCTTCTCTTTTGTGTGGACGAATGTGCAGGGCTTTAAATATATCTTCCTCTATTTTTTCTGCCAAAGCATCCGCATGAGAAGGAGAGTTTGCCGTGCATATCACATAATAGTCAAACAACGACCCTTTTAGTCCGTCAAAATCTATCAACACAATGTCTTTGCCCAACTTTTCTTGTATGGAGTTGATTGCTATATCTGTCAGTGTTAAGGTTTTTTTTCTTTCTTTTGCCATAAAAAATCTTATAAAATCAATTTGCAAATATATGAAATTTTATTCAAAGAAGAATTTTTATACTTAATTTGAATTAAAAAAATGAAAATAGCAATGTGTTCGCAAAATTTTACAACAAAAAAATCGTTATCTACAAACGAAAAAATAATTCACACAATAAAACAATGACTATACAAGAAATAGAGGCAGAGATAATAGAGGAGTTTTCTATTTTTGAGGACTGGATGGAAAAGTATAACTACCTTATAGAACTTGGAAGAGAGTGTCCTATTATAGAAGAAAAAGATAAAAACGACAACAATCTAATAAAGGGTTGTCAATCAAAAGTTTGGGTGTCAGCACAATTGAAAGACGGACTTATGGAAATAAAAGCGGATAGCGATGCGGTGATAACCAAAGGAATAATTACGCTATTGCTCAGAGTTTTTAATAATCAAAAACCTGAAGATGTGGAAAATGCAGATATTAGTTTTTTGGACAAAATAGGACTTACGGCTCATCTTTCTCCCACACGTTCCAATGGTTTAAACGCTATGATAAAACAAATAAAATTATATGCTATGGCATTTAGTATAAAATTGCAACAACAAAAATAATCTACCTTATGGACGAAAAAGAAATATTGCAAGATAGAATAATTCAAACCTTAAAGACCATTTATGACCCAGAAATTCCTGTAAATGTTTGGGATTTAGGACTTATATACAAAATAAATATAGATGATGACTATTTTGTATTGATAGAGATGACCATGACCTCTCCAAATTGTCCGGAGGCAGAAAATTTACTTTTGCAGGTAGAACAACAGGTGAAAAATGTTGAGGGGGTAAACAATGTGCAAGTAAAACTTGTTTTTGAACCTGAGTGGAATATACAAAAATTGAGCGATGAAGCTAAATTGGAACTGGGTCTTTTATAGAGGAAAAAGCAAACGTATAGAAAAAATAACGACTTTCAATCCTGATAAAATTATTTGGCAGAGGCTAAAAAAAAATCCTTTGGCCATAATATCAGTGTCTTTTATTTCCTTGTTGGTTGTGGTGGCTTTGTTGGGCTATCTTATTATTCCCGATAAAACTCCGTATGCCAATGAGCAACATTTGGAAATAGCCATTAAGAAACCTGGTTTTAAGGTTAAAATGCTCAAAATCTATGATGGTGAGGATATAAAGCAAAATGTTTTTCATACTATGCTATTTGGCAAAAAATCTTCCTCCATCAATCTTCCTATCTATAGGTATGAGCAAACAAATCAAGGGTTAAGGTATGAACTATTTACAGGAGATAATCCTAACGCAGGAGAAATAAAAACATTAGAAGGAAAAACAAAATACGAAATTGTTGAAAAAACTTATCCCTTAGGTACGGATAGATATGGAAGATGCCTTTTATCGCAACTTGTTATAGGTTCAAGGGTATCTCTTTCTGTAGGTTTTATTGCTGTTTTTATAGCCATAGTAATAGGTATAACACTTGGAGCGTTGGCAGGTTATTATGGAGGAAAATTAGATGCTTTTATTATGTGGTTAATCAATGTTGTTTGGTCTATTCCTACTATACTTTTGGTTATAGCCATAACTTTTGCTTTGGGAAAAGGGTTTTGGCAGATTTTTGTAGCCGTTGGACTGACTATGTGGGTAGATATAGCTCGTATGGTGAGAGGACAAGTAATGACTTTGAAAGAAAAAGAATTTGTTTTATCTACTAAGGTTTTGGGCTTTTCCGATTTTAGAATAATTTTTAAGCATATACTTCCTAATGTTGTAAGTGCTTTAACTGTGATCATAACCTCTAATTTTGCTACAGCCATTTTGCAAGAATCAGGGCTTAGTTTCTTAGGTATAGGAGTACAACCGCCCATGCCTTCTTGGGGAAGTATGATAAAAGAAAACTATGGCTATATTATATTAGACGCTTCATATATGGCTATAATTCCGGGAGTTGCTATTAGTTTAACAGTGCTTTCTTTTTTTATGCTTGGCAACGCAATACGTCAGGCTATGGAGGTAAAATAATTACCTTAAAAAAAAAGTAACGGCTATGCCCTTATAAAACACCCTGCGGGTGCAACCTATGCTAACCTATAAAAAATACAGGTCAAAAACTTTTTTCAGGAAATAGCGTAAATACCCATTTAAAAGCAAAAAATAAGGGTGCTACTATTGATTATCAATA